>JAJISH010000161.1 GCA_022848825.1 Thermoplasmatota archaeon | reverse complement strand
TTCTGTCCTCTTGATATTCGTCCCGCCTGCAATGGTGGACGAGCTGGCGGTGGCAAACAGCATCCTGAAAGTAGCCAAGAGGCACAAGAAGAAGACCATACTGTCCTGCTTTCTTGGTAGCACGGAAGAGTCGCCGGGGTTCATCGCCCTCACGACGAACGGCATTCCCGCTTACCTTTTCCCGGAGTCCGCGGCAAAGGCTCTGACCTCGATGTATGCCTACGGCCAATACCTCCAGAGGGACAGGGGGACCGTGAAGGAGTTCAAGGTCGACCGCAAGAGGGTGGCTAGGATATTCGATGCGTGCAGACAGAATGACCGATGCAGACTCAACGAGGTGGAGGTCCTGCAGGTTCTCGAGGCCTACGGCTTCTCCCTGGCCAAGTACGGTGTGGCGAAGGACCTCGAAGAGGCGAAGAAGCTCGCGGCAGAGATCGAGTACCCCGTTGCCCTGAAGGCAATGTCCCCTCAGATAGTCCATAAGTCGGACTTCGGCGGGATAGCTTTGGACATCGAGGACGAGAGGGACCTGGCTCGGAGGCTGAAGAAGATCACGAGAAGGATCAAGCGGTCTGGATCCTCCATCTCGGGCTATCTCGTACAGGAGTTCGTCACAGGCGGGAAGGAGGTCATCCTCGGGATGAAGAACGACCCCAAGTTCGGGCCTCTTCTCATGTTCGGTCTTGGGGGGATCTACGTCGAGATACTGAAGGACGTGGCCTTCAGGCTGACGCCTCTCACGGACGCGGAGGCTGACAGGATGATCAAGTCGATAAGAGGATATCCGCTCCTCACGGGCGTCCGAGGGGAGAAAGCCTCCGATGTCAACATCATCGTAGACCATCTCCAGCGGATCTCACAGCTGGTGAACGACTTCTACCGGATCGAGGAGCTCGACATCAATCCGATGATGGTCTTCGGCAAGAAGAAGGGCGCGAAGATAGTGGATGCGAGGATGACGATCGGGGAGAAGGTCAGACCTAAATGATGTGGCTTGTGAAGTAGTAGTATATCAGATAGACGCCCACGGCTATGAGCACGACCGCGCTCACTTTCTTGATGAGGTCCGTGTACTGGCTGAGCTTCCTCACGCTTTCCTGACCAAAGGCAGAGAGCATGAACGTGATAGCGACCATCAGGAGCACGATCACGAGGGAGAACACGAGGAGGATGAACAGGCTCTCGGTCGGACCCCCTGTTATGGATGACTGCGCGAGCACGGCTATGAAGAGGGGGGCGGTGCAGGCTGACGCCGCGGCCCCGTACCCGACGCCGTAGCCGAAGAGCTTCGGGTAGTAACCTCCGGTCTCCTTGCTCTTCCCCTTCGTTATCGCCTCTTTAAGTCGGGTGAACGGCCTCAGCAGAGCGTGGTACTGGAGGTTCGTGAACATCAGCAATCCCAGGGCGATCAGGACCGCCCCAACGATTGGTCCCAGAACAGGCGTGTACTCCTCCACGTTGGCAGCCGTTCCCGCCGCTATCCAGGCGAACCCTATGACAAGGAAGACGAGGATGATTCCTATGCCCGCGACGAGCCCGCTGGCGAGCACTTTGAGTGTGCTTTTCTTCTCTTGCTCCGCTTCTGCGGACAGATAGTACGCCACGAACCCCGGGAGCATCGGGAAAGAGCACGGCGAGAAGAAGGTGGCGAATCCCGCGAAGACTGCGAGGAGGATACCGCCCACCGCCTGGATTCCTATGGCTTGCGATCTCCCCGCCAGAGCATCGTCGATCATGCCCCGCATGCTGCTCGCGGAGGTGTAGGCATCCGTGACCACCTTGACCGCGTACCCCTCTTTGTCGATTATCACTAGCGTTGGAAGGGAACTCACGGCATAGTCGTTTACGAGACCGCCAGGATCCATGGCCATCCGCCAGGGATATCCCTTGTCCTCTTTGAATGCCCTAAGAGAATCGAGATCATCGGCAACGCTCACATCTATCGATATCACCTCGAGTTCCGATTCGTCGAAATGGGAGTAGACGTCGTCCATAATCGTCCCGGCGATGATCTCACAGCCCCCACAGCTGATTGACATGAAATCGAGGACCACGATCTCCCCGCGGAAGTCGGTGAGGTTGAAGGAGCGACCGTCTGTATCGATGGCCTGGAAATCCTTGGCGATCTCGACCTCAGTGGGCCGAGTGAGGATTGTCACGGCTCCGTAGACAATGGCCAGGATGATGAGGATGACAATCCCCATGGCAGCCACCTTGCTCGTCTCCAGGCCATTCATCTTCCTCCATGCCAAGATGCCTAGCAGGGCCACTGTGATGCCTATGAGAAGGGCTTCGACAAGCACGAGTTCGAGAGTGATCAGCGGAGGTGCGGGTTTCGCCGGAGGGGAAGGGCCTATGTAGGTGATGTCGACGTACTGGGTCCCCTCTGGGTAAGTGTCCCTGTGCCCCGTCTTGTTCTCAACGGTGACGTTGTATCCGATCACGGTACCGTTGATGATGGTCCCTTTTCCACCGATGTCACTCCAATAGGTGTCGTTCCCTCCGTAGTACACATCGCTCGGATAACACGATCCCGAATCGCGAAAGCACCAGGTGATCTCCACAAAGGAGATGTTCGAAGGATCGGCCACTCTGACTGTCACATTGACTGTCTCACCAGGAAGCGGAACCTCTGGCGAATGCGATACGTCGAGTATGAGTTCCGCCTTTGCAGGAAGAGGGGAGAATATCAGGGCCCCGATTAGGAGCAACGAGATCCCTGCAAGATGACGACTACATCTGTGTATCAACATCACCGTCCTGCTGGCTTACATTGATAGACATTCACCATTTATACATTTTTGGCTTCGGGAGGCTGGCGGAGGCAAATCCCTTATGTATGGCACTGCATTGACATTGATGATGAAGACGAAGCTGTTCTTCACTTCCAATGGTTGCCTACAGATCTTCGAGAGCGATGACCGCCTCTACGAGATACTGCTTGACGGAGATCCTCTTGCCGAGGGAGACAGCTCGGAGCTGCTGGAGGAGACAAAGGGGCTTCTCAAGGACTACTTCAACGGCGATTCCGTCAATTTCGGCAGGTTGAGCCTGGATCTTTCCGGTTACACCGAGTTCCAGAGAGACGTGCTCGAGGCCGTGGCGAGCATCCCTTCGGGTGAGGTGAGAAGCTACAAGCAGGTCGCTGAGATGGTGGGCAGACCGAGAGCGTACAGAGCCGTCGGGAACGCGGTCGGGAACAACCGCACACCGATAGTCATCCCCTGCCACAGGGTGGTCAGGAGCGATGGCTCGATCGGCCACTTCGGCGGTGGAGCGAGGTTGAAGAGGTTCCTCCTCAGGCTAGAGGGCGCCCTGGATTGATTCACTAGGTTTTTCTATCGTCATCCCATTCGAGTCCGCGGGATACTATGTCAGGCAATTCCACGGTTTGTGTGCACGCGGGGGAGAGGAAGGACGCGACTGGGTCTCTTGTCACACCGATATACCAGACGTCCACGTTCTATTACCCCGAATGGCAGAAGGAATACGTCTACACGAGGCTGTCCAACCCCACGATAGAGGCCGCGGAGAGCAAGCTCGCCGCGCTCGAGGGCGGGGACGGATGTCTCGTCTTCTCATCGGGCATGGCGGCCATAACCGCCACGCTCCTCTCCGTTCTCGAAAAGGGAGACCACCTCGTCTCGATCCCGGACCTGTATGGAGGGACCCGTGTCCTCTTGGACAAGGAACTTCCCCGCCACGGGATCGGGGTGAGCCTTGTGGATTGCGAGGACTCTTCCGCCATTGAAGACGCTCTCACGGAGGAGACGAGGGCCATCCTCATCGAGACTCCGACGAACCCGCTACTGAGGGTCCTCGACATGAAGAAGATCGCCGAGGTGGCTCATCGGAACTCTGCCATACTTGTTGTGGATAACACCTTCGCCACGCCGATCAACCAGAGGCCCCTGGAACTGGGCGCCGATGTTGTCGTTCACAGCGCATCAAAGTACCTCAATGGACACAGTGACGTCGTCGCAGGATTCGCCGTGTCCTCGGAGGAGTGGATTGAGAGTATCGAGCAGAGAAGGAGGCTCTTCGGCGGGTCAACCGATCCGCTTGCCGCCTTCCTCATTGCGAGAGGGATGAAGACCTTGGACCTCAGGATGAAGGTCCACAATGAGAACGGGATGGCCGTGGCGGAAGCCCTGGAAGACATGAAACAAGTCGGAAAGGTCCACTATCCTGGCCTCAGGTCCTTCGGGCAACATGCGCTGGCAAAGAGACAGATGGAGGGCTTTGGCGGGATGGTCAGCTTTGAGGTGGGGCGGGCAGCGAAAGACGCAAGGCAGGTTTCCAGGAGATTCGATCTGATAAAACTGGCCTCGAGCTTGGGAGGAGTGGAGAGCCTCGCATCCCTTCCACTGGAGACCTCACACAAGTACATCAGCGCGAAGGAGAGAAGGGAATCCGGAATCCCTGACAACCTGATCCGCCTGTCGATCGGTATCGAGAACTCCGAGGACATAATCGAGGATCTTGAGCGGGCGATTTCTGGCGGTAAACGCTAGTCCGTCCAGCCCTCGGGGACCATCGGGGAGATTGCCCTGAGTTCCTTCACTATCGGCGGGAGCGTCTCGATTACGTAGTCGATATCGTCCCCCTTCGTCCATCTGCCCAGGGTGAACGCGATCGACCCGTGCGCGTGTTCTGGCGGGATTCCCATCGCGGTGAGTACATGTGACGGCTCGAGCGTCTCGGACGTGCACGCGGAGCCCGTTGCGGCCTGAATCCCCTTCATGTCCAGGTTCAGAACGATTGATTCCCCTTCTATGTAGCTGAGCCGGAGGTTCGCGTTGTTCGGAAGCCTCTTCTCGAGCCTGCCATTCAGGTGGCACTCCTTCACGGTCGACGTCAGGCCCTTGACCAGCTGGTCTCTCATCTTGCTCAACCTTTCCGATTCGACGCCCATCTCCTGCGCCGCAATCTCGGCGGCCTTTCCCATGCC
Organism: Thermoplasmatota archaeon; assembly: GCA_022848825.1. Taxonomy (GTDB): domain Archaea; phylum Thermoplasmatota; class Thermoplasmata; order RBG-16-68-12; family JAGMCJ01; genus JAGMCJ01. Next base: position 11,321 of record JAJISH010000161.1, on the reverse strand, counting down.
CACGATGAGCGGGACGCTCTCGGTTCCCGGACGGAGCTTCCTCTCTTGACGCCCGCCATGGAGGAGGGGCACGATCGACGTTCCCTTTCTCACGTACAGAGCCGCCACGCCCTTTGGGCCATACAGGTCCTGTGACGATAACGATAGCAGGTCGATATTGTCCTTGGTCACGTCTATCGGTATCTTTCCCGCTGCAGCGACCGCATCTGTGTGAAACGGAATCCCCTTCTCCCTTGCGATGTCCCCAATCTCTCTGACCGGCTGGATGGCGCCGACCTCGTTGTTCGCGGACATCACCGAGATGAGTATCGTCTTGTCCGTTATCGCATCCCTTACCTTGTCCACATCCACGATTGCGCTGTCATCCACGGGAAGACGAGAGACCGAGAATCCGACCCTCTCGAGCTCATCGACCGCTGAGAGGGCAGCGGGGTGCTCGATGCTTGAGGTGACCACGTGATTCCCATCGCTCTTCCTCTTCTGGGCCATGCCCTTGAGCGCTAGATTGATCGACTCTGTGCCAGTGGAGGTGAATATGATCTCCCTCGCTTCCGCCCCAATGAGGTTCGCCACCCTCTCACGGGCCTCCTCGACCGCCGAGTTCGCTTCGAAACCCAGTGAATAGACGCTCGAAGGGTTACCGTATTTCTCAGTGAAATAAGGCAGCATCTCCTCCATCACGCGAGGATCGACGGGAGACGCGGCAGCATAATCCAGATAGACTCGCCTCATTCAACACCTCCGCCAAGGTTCAGGAACGACCGCTGGCATATTTATCACTTGGGAAAGCTCTTTCCCAGGATTCTCGCCGTGTGATAGCCAGCGTCCATGATCATGATCACGTCCTCATCAGAAACACTGCTCAGAATCCTTTCGCGATCACGCGTGAGCTTCTCGAGGTTCTCGTGCTCGGATTCGAAGAAGGTCGTGAGACATTCGGAGACGAACTCGGGAATGCCCGTGAGGGTCTCGTGGCCATTCTTCCCGCTGAGGTCGATGAGCGCCTCCAGGCCAGTGAGCATGTTAAGAGCTACCCCATGGAGGAGGAAGCCCAAGCCCGCATGAAAGCCGTTGTCGGTCTCGATGATGAAGGATGTTGCCAGCCGTCCAGCCTCGACGCAGTGCGCCCTGACCTCGTTCTCCAGCCTCGCCAGACCCTCCTTCCCACGGGAGAGCATTTCGGTGAGCTCTGCCAGCTTCTCCCCCGCCTGTCTGAGATTGTGAGCGGCGGAGCCGTACGTGTCGCCGTGTTCCAGCGATTGGGCGAAGTCCAGAACCTCCCATCCCTTGAGCCGTCCTTCAGACTCCCTGCCTTCCATTGGCGGTTCGAGCTGACACCCGCAGACATCATCCAGGCAGTCATCGCACGCACCTGAGAGACAGTGGACCATCGCATGCTCACAATCGCACTTCACGGACCCCCACATGACGCGCGCGAGTGCTCTGAGGATCCGTCGAGCGTCCGCCTCATCCTCTGCTCTGCGCACGATTATCTTCCCGCCTTGAAAGGCGTGAATGCGTCTGCCGCCAGATTCCCCGTAGGCATAGCCCATCTCATCTGAGCACCTGAAGCGGTCGAAGAACTCGATGGTACGCATCAGATGGCACATCTGTTTCGGGTCGATGTACTCGCCGAATGTGCATCCTGATATCTTGCTCAGGTCGAATCTAGCTTCGAGAGTCACGAATCCGTCTTCGGTGCAGGGGTTGATTTCGACTATGTCCTCGGGCGTTCCTCTCCCTCGGCCGAGCGATTGCCCGGTCGTTATATAAGGGCATTCATGGAGGGGGCAAGGACAGTGAGAGGCTCAGCGGGCGACTCAAGGAGATACATATTAAATCGGCGTGTTCCATCTGCATCGTGGTTCCCCGAACGAAGGGATGATGCGAATCGATGGGTCAGTCGCCCACGTGATGGAGAGGAATCTGTGGACTTGGAACTGGAGACAATCGTTCTCATAACCATACTGGCGTTCGTATTCCAGTACACGGATGCCTCTCTCGGCATGGGCTACGGGACCAGCCTCACTCCACTCCTGTTGGTCATTGGCTTCGGCTTGTTCGAGATAGTCCCCGCTCTCCTGCTCAGCCAATTCATAACCGGGATGGTGGGGGGGTTGTTCCATCAGTACTTCGGGAACGTGGACCTTAGTGTCGGTTCAAGAGACTTGAGGATTACAGGCGTCCTCACCTTGTTCAGCATCATCGGTGTGGCGATCTCGGTGGTCGCCTTCGTCAGCGTTCCCGAGGTGTACATCCAGCTCTACATCGGAATACTTGTTCTCTGTATCGGCGCCGTCATTCTCCTCACATTCGAGAGGACGTTCGTCCTGACCATGAAGAAAATCATGGGGCTCGGCCTTTTCGCGGCTTTCAACAAGGGTCTGAGCGGCGGTGGCTACGGTCCGATCGCGACCGGCGGACAGATCCTGTCTGGTGTGCACAGCAAAAGCGCGATTGGCATAGCCTCCGTGGCTGAGGGGCTGACCTCTGCTGTCGGGGCGGTTCTCTTCTTCTTCTTTGTACCCGCTGCAGAATGGGGGCTGGTACCATGGCTCCTTCTTGGTGGATTGGTCTCCGTACCCGCAGCCGCATTCACGGTGAAGAAGATCCACGCAAGGAATCTAAGGGTCATGGTTGGCATAGCCATCTGCGCCCTGGGAATCGTGACGCTCGTAAAGGTGGCATTTGGATGGGTAGGGTGAAGAAATGACAGGTGATATCGAGAGAATGTTAGTGGCTGTTGACGAGAACATAGAGGGGAACATCGCGCTCCATTATGGAATCAACCTCGCACGCGTCCTAGGGGCGAAGGTCGAGGTCATCCATGTTGTGGAGGACGCCCTTGTCTACCCGGGCTGGGGCGCCATAGTCACCAAGACCAAGAGAGAGGTCGACAGGCAACTGCACAGAATGGACACAGAGATCTCGAAGTACCGAAAGAAATGGAAGATGGACATCGGCGTCAAGATCCGGGAGGGGACATCCGCCTCGGCAGAGATACTCAGAGAACTCCACGAGGAGGAGTACGACCTCCTCGTTGTCGGCTCGCACGGCGCTTCGGCGGTGATGGAGTTCCTGCTCGGAGGCATCTCGTCGCAGATAGTCCATCACACGAAGAAGCCCGTCATCGTCGTCAAGAAGATGAGAGATGTCGCCAACATTCTGATGTGCACGGCGGGGTCGAAATGCTCGTTCAGGGCCATCAGGTACGCGGCGAGCATTGCGAAGGCGGCAGGAGCGGAAGTGACCGTACTCTCCATCTCGCCGTGGAAGTCGAGCGAAGCCGTGAACCAAGCCTGGGAGTTCGCGCATGCGGGGGTCGAGATACTCAAGGAACACGGAGTGACCGCTGGAGAAACGGTCAGAATCGGCAAGCCCGCCGAAGAGATACTGGCCGAGGCGAGGAGGCAGGACTTCGATCTGATCGTGATGGGCTACCGGGGGACGTCGCCCGTTGCAGACATGCTTCTAGGAGAGGTGGCCTCCAAGGTGATGCATCACTCGCTCAGGCCCACGCTGATTTTCCGGAGGTAATCGCCACATCAGATGCTGACAGTGAATGTGATGATAGTAGAGCCCCCATCATCGTCGGTCACGGTGAGAGTGACTACATACGTGCCTCCGCCCGGGTATGCGTGAGTCGCGACATCATCCATCGAGATCGGATTCACATCCGGGGACGGATACGGGTCAGGACCAATTCCGTTGTTGAAATAGGTTCGCGCCTCTGTGCTGTTGTCGCCCCAGTCCCACATGAAAGTGAGATCATCGCTTCCTGGGTCATACGCGGATGCGTGGAACGTGAGGTTCTGCCCCGCGAAGTACTCGTTCAGCCTCTCTATCTCCCACGTCCAAGTCTCGTTGTGCCTGGCGTTGAACGTGTGATGTATCCTCGTGTCGTTGCCGTCATCGAAGTCCAGGATTACCCAGGCGGGAGTGGAGCCCCATATCTGTCCGTTTATGGGATCGTCCATGGGCGTGTACAGTGCCAGGACGGAGTACTCGCTGGATAGGGATATGTTAAGGCCGGACACGGTGACGGCCTGATCGTCCGGACTGCCTGGATAACGCACAATCTGCGCGTATGCGACCTCGGTTCCGTCCTCGTAGAGGAAGAACTCGACGTCGTGCCACTTCTCCCCTGCGATCCTGAAAGTGATTCCGGTAAGGATGCGCGAGTCGAGGTAGCCCTGCACGGACGGGGCGGCGTTCACTATCGTCACATCCGCCAACGCCTCTACCTCATACGTGCCATCAGTTACCCTCACTCTCACTGTTCCAGTGTAGTCATCGCCGAATGCATGGCTGTATGTCGGGCTGCTCGAGTAGTTGGTCTCGAAAACCCCATCATCATCGATGTCCCACATGTATTGCAGGGGATCTCCATCTAGATCAAACGAGCCACTGGCGTCAAAGGTCACCGTATCGCCCTCGTCCGCAAGGTAGGGACCTCCCGCATGCGGATCAGGCGGTTGATTTATCCTTATCTCATCGCCGGCTGAGTCCTGAACAGCCCATTCGATTCTAGAAGTCGCCGTAAGTGAAATCGTATCGGTGGTTCCCGGCGGACCCCCAGGAACATCCACGGCAACGAGGACATAGTAGGTCGCATTGGTGTCCAAATCTGGTGTTATGCTGACCTCAGGCTCACCTACATCGTAGACCCCGTTGGCGTTGGTGTCTTCGTATATCCCAGCAAACCAGCCGAGAGTGGATTCCCCAGTAAGGTCATAGGCTTGATCAACACCCCTGTTAGAAACTGTGTGCGGGTAATGGTAGGTTGCGCCTCCAGGCACGTCTTCGTCGTGGTCTGGTTCCACCTCTGGAGGAGGATTCACGGGGAGCGGGGGCGTGGAACCGCATACGAAGACCTCGTATGTCGTTTCCAGGAAATTGGCATTATGGGCATCCATCCCTTTGACCTCATACTTCCAGAGGCCAGGAGACAAAGAGTAGTTGACAGGGTAGTCATCGTCAGCGAGGTCTCCTATGCTGAAAATCTCCCATTCCTTGTTTCCAGAGGGATTGGAATTCAGGTACTCGTTGCCATCGGGATCCGTGACGAGCACGTGAATGTTCGGACTGATTCGGTACTTTGAATCTGGATTGTCGTCCTTAGGCTGCCCCCAATTCTGCCCTTCATCATAAGGGGGAGTGTTGGGAGTGTTGGGATCGTCTGTATCGTAAATATGGTCAGCGTCACCGTCGAGGAAGAAAACTCTGGATTTCGCTATTGGAACGTAAAAGTTGTAGCACCATTCGCCGTCGTAGGTGTTGTCCGGTGTTCCAAAATTCGGATCGATACCAGCCTGAGGACCGCCAGCAAATCCGAATTCGTGACCAGCTGCAAGGCTAATCTGACCGGTCGTCCTTACCTTGAAGTCGTTCAGCCCGGTTGAAGGGGTCCCGCCTTCCCACTCAGCAACGAGCCTGTAGAAGTAGTTCCCGCTGGGAGCCTGAGCGTCGGGAGAGACCGAGAAAGACTCGGTGAACCAATCATCATCTGGCAGAACACCGCTGCTGCTACTCCAACTCTCGACGAATAAGGCGGTCGTTCCATTCTTCAACGGGTCCATGTAAAGGGTGAAGGTTGTTGGCAAGTCACCAACATAATCCCAATGTTGCCCAACATCGCCGTCGAATATACCCACCTCGAACGTCGACTCGTTCGCGGGAAGGCCGATATAGGCCACGACCTTTGACTCTATTGTTTCATGTCCGGCTGACGCTATCAAGACAAACTTCCCATCGTTAGGATCGACTGACGGAATGCCTTCGTAGCTACCCGACTGGATGACGATTCCATCATCCGCGCTATCATCGGCGATGTTTCCAACACATGCAAGCAGACTCCCTGTCAGTAACAAAGCCCCTATTGTTGTAACGAAGATTTTCTCATACAAAGGAATACGCACGTTCCCCTCCCCCTGCTTTCCTACTACATGAGTCTGGCTATGTATTAATGTTTTGCCCCAGACCGTCGATGACTTCACAATCCAGGTCGAAAAAAGGGGAAAGGTGGGGACCTGCGTCCCCTTCTAGAGTGGGTGAGCTTGCGTTGCTCTACGGTCCGTCAGGCCCTGGCCCTGGCCTCTCGTGGTCCTGATCTCGGTGCCTAAACCTATCCTGACTCTGGTCGCAGGCCGGATCGTTCGGATTCTCCCCCTCGTTCTTGTACTGATGCTTGAACTGGTTTCCGTCGTTGTCGGAGGTCTCGTTGTACTTGTACTGGTACTGGAACCTGTTCTGGCTCATGTCCTGGTTCTGCGACTCTTGGGCACCGTCCTCGTTGTGCTGGTACTGTGGTTTGTACTGGTGTTTCCACTCGTTACCGTTCGCGCAGTTGTTCTGCTCCCCCATGTCCGATATCTGGTCGTCTGCATTGCTCCCCGTGACCGAGGCGGAATCGAGCGCAAAGGCCGTCCCTACTGTTCCCAACAGGGCGATTACCGCAAAGGCCGCTATTATTTTTGCCTTCATTCTTTCACCTCCTGGTCCGAGGTCCTCCTCGCAACCATTGTCCTCTTCATCGGCTGAAACGACCTATCATACCTTCGTGGAACCGGTTTCAAAAAGTGAAAAGCTCGTGAAATCGGGCAGATTACTGCGCCTTAGCGAGTAAAATCTTGTTGGTGTAGCCGTGCCTGACTTTCGAGATGAGTCCCCTTTCCTCCAACTTGTCGATGATCCTCGATACCTTGGCCTTGGAGAACGGCACGGCTGAGACGATGTCCTTCTGAAGGATTTCCCCTCCACCCTCAACGACCTTGCGGTATACTCTCCTTTCATCCCCCTCGAGTAACCTCAAGGCCATCTGCTCAAAGGACACGGAAGGCTCCTCGTCGGGCGGGGAAGGGGTTTCTGGCGGGATGTCGCTCCTGAGAGCTTCCTTTCCCTTGATGCTTATGACCGCAAGATCCGGGTAGAGCTTGGTCACGCTCCTCTTTTCCGGTGCCCTAGTGGGCATGACAAGATAGACAAGAGAGAGGACGATGAGTATGACTCCGACCGTGATCGTAACCCATCCGGCGCTCGTGAGAGATTCCTCCCCGGTCATCCAATGACCTCGGCCGCTACCTGTCTCGGTCACGAAATACACAATGGCTATCACGATGAGGACTATGCCTACCACTATTCCAATCCCGGAAACGGTCAACTTCCTTTTGAGAGCCATGTCACTTCGTTAATATCTTTGGGACGTATATCAAACTTCCCGGCCTTGCGTGTTCGAGAGAGCCGACAACGACGGGTTTCCGGCGTCAAGAAAAGGTATTTGTAGGGACTCGGCAATACCTTGTCTCCCTTCTCGCATCCGGCGCGGAAGGGCGTTTTCGCATTCTCAGGGGGAGAGGCATGGAAGACAGCATATTCGAGCCGTACCTGGCAACGAAGGCCATCTTCAAGAAGGACAGGGACATCCTTAGACCTTCCTATATCCCAGAGAAACTGCCTCACAGGGAGAGGCAAATCAAGCAGCTGGCTTCCATCCTAGTAATGGCCTTGAGGGGCGAGAGACCTTCCAACGTCCTGATTTTTGGGAAGACCGGAACGGGAAAGACCGCGACGGTGAAGTACCTGCAGAAGGAGGTGGAGAAGGCGAAGAAGTGGTCGCGCGTCGACTACCTCTACATGAACTGCGAGGTGACCGACACGCAGTACAGCGTTCTCCAGAACCTGGGAAACAGGTTCATCGAGGACTTCGACGAGAGGATCCCCTTCACGGGTTGGTCGACGGAGAGGGTCTACAACATCCTGAGGGAGAAGCTCGATGAGGAGAGGCGCGTGGTGGTCGTCGTGCTCGATGAGATTGACAAGCTCATCTACAAGAGCGGGGACGAAGTGCTCTATCACCTGACGCAGATAAACGAGGACCTGAAGAAGGCTAAGGTCAGCATCCTCGGCATATCCAACGATCTCAAGTTCACGGAGTTCCTCGATCCCAGGGTCAAGAGCAGACTGAGCGATGAGAAGATGGTCTTCCCTCCGTACAACGCCGAGGAGCTGAAGGACATACTCGGTCAGAGAGCGGATCTGGCCTTTGACGACGGTGTCATCGACGAAAGCGTCACATCTCTGTGCGCGGCCCTCGCGGCGCAAGAGCACGGGGACGCGCGGAGAGCCCTTGATCTTCTCAGGGTCGCGGCCGAGATCGCCGAGAGGAACAATGAGGACAAGATCACGGACGAGCACGTGCTTCGGGCGAAGAACCAGCTCGAGCTCGACTGCGTCATCGAGGCCGTCAAGTCGCTTCCCACACAGTCGAAGCTCATCCTTCTCGGGATAATCATGAACGAGGAGATGGGGGCCACGAGGATGACGACCGGTGATGTGTACAACATGTACAAGCAGCTCTGCCGGAGGACCGGCATGAGCGTCCTCACGCAGAGACGCATAACGGACCTCATATCCGAGCTCGATATGCTCGGGCTCGTGAGTGCCCGTGTGAAATCCTTTGGGAGGGGAGGTAGGACGAAGGAGATCCAGTCGAGTGTCCCTGCGCTCGAGACGAGACGGGTGTTGGAAAGGGATGAGCTCCTCTCGAATGTCAGGAACTTCCGATTGAAGTTCCAGACGACCCTTGTATGAGATCTACTCCGGTTCCCTCTCGACCGTTTCGGTCTCCTGAGCGCTGCGAGAACCTTCCATCTGTTCCTCGAGTTCTTCGATGTCCGCATCGAGCTCGTCTAGATCGTCGAACGTCTCCGCCTCTTCTTCCAGCGGCGTTTCGGGCTCGGTAACTTCCGGCTCAGTGGTCTCATCTGTTATCTCAGAGGGCGCTTCTTCCGCCGCTTCCTTGCGTTTCCTACGGAAATCCAGGGCATAGCTGATTCCGAAATCCAGGACAATCGGAACAGCGATTATCAGTACTATGGCAACCAGAAGCGCATCCCAGCTGTTCCGCGGGGCAGCAGAATCGTATATCTCGCTGCAACACGGAGCTCCTGGGTCTCGGAAAAGAGTGAGCTTCAGCAACCCGAACCAGGGGATCTCGCCCCTTGCCCTTCCCTCTATCCAATCCTGCATGATTATGCGCGGATCGGTGTTGCCATCGTTGTGGTCTCCCAGGGCAACAAACGCGCTCCCACCAGGGTCGCCTTGGTTGAACTGGAGGATGTAAGTACCAATCGGAAGGGTGATGTTCACCTTGGCATAGCCAACATGGTAGAGCATTATCGTACCGTTAAGTCCATAGGGCGACGTGACGTTCTCACCGCCCGACGTCTTCCCGGACCAGTCCGCGCCGAGTTCCAATCTGTCCAAATCGGGGATGTCGATTGTCCCGCTCGATTCGTTCCAATCCAAGCGGATTAATGCACGATGTATGATGCTCTTGGCTTCGTAGTTCCCGCCCTGTTTGTAAATGATGACGTCACCGAACTCGCCGTACGTGCCGTATCCCGTGGCTCGACCCTCCACATAGGTGATTATGTCCGACTTCGAATGCGCATCTTGGACAAGGACCAGGTCGCCGGTATCTATGACTCCAACGAAGCTCTCCGTGTCGCTGTGCTGCATGCTCTTGCTCTCGACGACGACCATCGGGGGCCAGTTGCCCGTGTAAAGAAACAGAGAGAGAAGGATAATCCCCACGATAAGGGCAGCGACGCCCAGGTCCCGGAGCAGGAAGAGGATGGAACGGATCCACCTCCTCTTCCGGTCCTTCTTCTCCTTGTCCTCGGGTTCTGACTCCATGCGCACCTTCAGCGAATAAGATACCAGGGATTTCACTTAAACCTTTCTCGCAGCGCTCTCTGGAAGGATGTCTAAGCGTCGATCTCGACGACAGTGACCTGCCGAACGAGCGGGACGGGAAGAGTGTGAAGTACCACATGCGCAAGCGGGGGAGAGGCTCCTAGGTTGATGTGCGTGAGTGCACCAAGTCGATGTGCTTCCAGGTATGCGCTCCCTCGGTAAAGACGAGCCCGTCCTTGCTCTTCCGTTGCTGGGGATTTTGGGACAACACAGCCTAGAACTCGAGCATCGTGTACGCACCGCTCTCGAGATTGACTATCGGAACGCGGCAGACAATGGGGTTCATGTTGTGCATCCTCTGAAATGCCGTCTGTGACTGCCAGGTCGAGCAGTTGATCATCACAACTCCCTTGTATTCCTCGATACCGGCCCAGTGAACGTGTCCCGTGGCAAAGACGTCAGGAACCCTGGCGATCGCTAGATAGTCCTCTCTCTCGGGGGCAATCGGGGTCTTCCCGCCGTATATGGGTGCGAGGTGACGCCGGATGAGCATCTCCCTCATCCCCGTCAGCGGTTTCTCGTACGAGACCTCGGGGAAAGCTCCGACGAAGTCATCGAGGCTCCTGCCGTGATAGGACAGAATCTCGACGCCGTGAAGGCTGAGCAGGCACGGGTTTCCGACGAAGGTCACGTTGTCCTGAAAGACCTTCCTCACATCGGAGGGAAGAGCTGGCTGAGGCTCTGCGGGTCGGACGGCGTCGTGGTTCCCGGGTTGGAGGATTATCTCCACGTGATCGGGAAGCTGGGAGAGAAGGCCCGCAAGTCTCTCGTACTGCCCGTATATGTCATCGATCTCAAGGTCCTTGTCCTGGCCGGGATAGATACCTATTCCGTCGACCGCATCGCCCGGAACGACGACATACTTCACCCTTCTCGCCAGGTCGTCCGAGTTCCCAAGCCACTCCACGAGCTTCGCCCAGCGGTCGGGAAGGAATGTCTTGCTTCCCACATGGATATCACCGAGGAAGGCCACGGACACGGGAACGTCGGCCTCGTTGAACCGCTTGCCTGGTGGCACGTCGGGCCTGAACACCCTCTTAGCGATCATCAGATCGTTCTTGCCTGTCTTTCCCATGATCCCGAGGACCTCATCGGGGATGAAGTCATCCGAGTGCATCTCGGGGGGTATCAGAACCGACACGGTGTCTGTCTCGTCCTCCACATCAAGGATGAGATGGCCCGAGCGGGTCCTGTTCACCTTGTGGACCATGCAGACAAAACTGATCTCCCTCATCAGCCGCTTTGCCTTCGAGATGTCCTCGCATCCCCTCAGCTCTCTCCTGTGTTTGAGTATTCCTGAGAGCTGGTGAAACCTGTTCCTGAAATGGCAGTGGAAGTCATCTATCGAGCCTTGGCATGTCGATTCTCCCGTGATGTCCTTCAGGATGTGGATGTCGCTCTCACAGTCCTTGGCGGAAGACCCCACGTCGCGGGTCCTCGGTCTCGGAGGTTTCGATGCCGCCATTGGTTTCCTCTTTACCTTGTCTGCCGCAAGGATGGCGATGCCCTCCGCCTTGGCGATCTCTTCCATAGTGATCATGAAGGGCTTGTCCTGGAAACGAGTG
>JAJISH010000160.1 GCA_022848825.1 Thermoplasmatota archaeon | reverse complement strand
GATCTCGAGCGCCTTCATCCCTGGGCTGCGATTCATGTTTACAGAGATCCTGTGCTCTCTAGGAATTCTCCTTGGAGTGTTGTCGTCTTCTCTCTATCTCCTGCAGATAGCCCGACCCGGAACCATTCCTCTGCTGAGAGTCTACGTGTTGTTCCCTGCTTGCGGCGGTGCCATAGTGCTTCTCCTGATGCTTCTCGGAAGTGTCACGCCCACCCTGGGCTTCAATCTGTTGAACCTCCCCATCCCTCTGGGCCATGCATTCGCCTTGATCGTCCTCGCCCTGGCTCTGAATGTGGCCTCCATCGGCATCTGCTATCGCGATTCTCTCAGGTACCCATTTCTGTTCCGCGGGATAGGCTTCGTCATGGATGGGTACATCCGGAAAATGAACAAGGGCCTCAAACCTCTCGACTCGGTGACCAAGTCCTCCATTCTAGGTGAGATGGAGTCGCACGTGGAAGAGCGGTCCGCCGGGGTGCTGGGACTCTCGAGGAAGGAGAGGGATAGGAGACTTGAAGATCTGATGGGTGATCCCTCGGTCACCGCTCGGACACTGGTCAGGGACCACGAGAGAAGGGCGAGCAGGCGTCTAAGAATCCTGCTGAGGGTGTTCCTGATTATCGGTGTCATCTCGCTCGGGTTTGGTGTGCTGCTGACCATGGGATTCTCCTTGGCCTTCATATCCAAGTACCAGTATCTGTCGTCTAGCATACTGATCTCGACCTCTGTCCTGATCACGCTCGCAACACTGCTCATCTTCTTCGTGATGAAACAGATGACCTTCAACACAAAGACGAAGGACTATCTGCTCACGTCAACCGTGCTGTTCGTAGTAGTGACATTGACCCTCTCCTTTGCCATCACCAGCTTCGTCACTGGTGGACTGTATCCTGCCCAAGTTCCCCCCAATGTGCACACGACAGAAGTCGTGGCCGTGAGCGATGAAGGAGGATATGATGTCTTCTGGACAGAGGTTGGGACTCCTGCCAACAACAACCAAGGAGACCGATTCCTTCATCACTCGACTTTAGACGAGAACGGGGTAAGAATCCGTGATCGCAACCTTGGTCGAACGACTCTGGACTACTCCTCACGCGAGTTCGCCAGGATCGGGGATAAATACTACTTCGCGGGCAATCGACTGACGATCATAGACACGGATGAGGGAAGTCTGAACGCTATCGCGCTCCCGATTCCGCAGACCGATGAGCCACTTGGATTGCTGGATATGGAGGTTGAGGTGGATGATGGCCTTGTTGGTGTCGGAAGGGTGATGAGGATCGGAGAAATGGGCTACCTTCACTATGAGAGAGTGTCCTCGTCAGGCGAAATCGTTGGCAATTGGACACACGACTTCACGCATACGTTTCCCAGACACGCCGAGGCTGCCATAATCGGCGACTCCATCTTCTTGCTCTGGAGCGAGATAGACTTCACGGACGACTACACCAGCGCTCTTATCCAATACGAATTCCTCTCGACTGACGGACTAGTCGCCTACAGGGGCACACTTCACCATTCCAATATGACAAGGTCCACTCCGTATGACAGACTCAACGAGACCACCGTGAGCATACGCGAGATCCTGTGGCACGGCTCAAATGCGTGTGTGCTGTGGTCCTATGAAGTGCTTGACGATGGCGAGTATGACTACAACCTGGTGCTCTCCTCGATCGGAGACACGGGGACAGAGGTACGGAACCATACGCTGCAAGTGTTACACAGGAG
>JAJISH010000016.1 GCA_022848825.1 Thermoplasmatota archaeon | reverse complement strand
CTCGGCTCTACTGCTGCGTTTGGCTTCCTTGATCTGCCCCGCGTCGTCCAGGGAGACCAATCCCAGGGGAGCGACCTCGAGCCAGGCCAGGGCCGCTTCCGCCTTCTCCGCCTCGAGCGCCAGGGCCTCCTCTGCTGATAGGATGAACTTGGAGTATCTGTCCCTCAGCTTGCCGAGTCTCTTCTTCGTCGCTTCGAGCCTCTTCTCCCACTTCTGCTTCGTTGAGGTCATCGTGGCGAGAAGCTCGGTAGGATCACCTTCTGCATCCGGAATCTCAGCCTGCGTGAAGCCCTTGCTCCCGAGGTACTCCGTCGCCTCGCCTGCTTTGTCAGCTGGCACAAACAGTGCGATGAAACGGTCTTTCTCGAAGAGCTCATGGCTGTCGAGGCGAGAGCCTATGTCAGGGATGTCTTTCGTGACGCGTCCGACGAACACCGCCACGGAATCATAGTTCCTGTACATCTCCAAAGTGAGCGGAAACGAGGCAAAAGGGCGCATCTGTTCTATGCGCGTGATCAGGGTACTTATGAGTTCGTCGATTCTCTTCTTGGATTCGTCGGTCTCGGAGAGATTGATCTCCAAAGCACGGATCTTCCCGCTGAGCTCCTCATCAATCTTCAGGGTCTCCCTGTCGCCCTTCTCCTCGACCTCCAGGATGCTCGAGATGGATCTGAGCTTCACGAGGTCCTCCGAGACGGAGGATGCTCTCTCCAAGGGCTTTCCTATGGAGAACATCTCATCCTGGTCCGTGAAGTCTATTATGTGGAGCATCCCCGCTCGATGGAGCGCCTCTACGGCATCATCGAGGGATTCTCTTGGTCCGAGGACGAGAACCCTACTCATCTCTTTTGGTCTCAGCATGGAGTACCCCATCCTCGAACTTCTTGGTCAGAAAATCGACGGCCTCACCAATCCTGGACGAAGCCTCGGCCTTGAGGGTTTCTGCCTGCTTCCTGCCATCTTCCAGAAGTCTGCCTCTCTCCCTCTGGATATCAGCCTCAACCTCGGACAGCTTCTCCTTGTGAAGCTCCGTGGCCTTCTTCTCCATGTTCTCCAGGACGAATAGGCTCTCCCTCTTTGCGTTACGGACGATCTTCTCTTTCTCCTTTAGAGCATCGCTCTTCATCTTCTTTGCCTGCTCTTCAGCATCCTTGATTCTCGTGAGAGTTTCGACCTTCTTCATGGGTTCATCTGCGGTATTCAGCGAGTCGATTTAAAGGTTTCGAGTCTGGGTCAGATGACTTCCTTCGTGGCGAAAACAGGATTCTCCCGCCATTCTCATCGCGGGCTGCTCGACACGCGCTTTCGCATTCCGCCAACAATATATAGTGACGGAATGATTGAGGTCACGGGATGTCAGATGACCGTCGAAATCGAAATTAGGAAGTTCAAGGATTTTGACCTCAGGGGAGGGACCATCATCGAGGGATTCCCCACCGTGGGACTCGTGAGCACGATCGCCTGCAGCTATATGATCTCCGCTCTCGACCTCGATCAGATATGTGCACTGGAATCGGAGCACTTCCCTCCTGTGTCCATGATATACGCGACGAAGCCGAAGTTCCCCGCGCGCATTTATGCGAGGGAGGACATCAAGCTGGCGGTCTTCATAACCGAGTTTCCGCTGCCCTCGAACCTCCACAGGCCGATCGCTCGGTCCATTCTAACCTGGGCCGCCGAGCAGGGATGTGAGAGGGTGATAAGCCTTGAGGGTCTTCCCGCCGAGAACATCGAGGAGGAAGCCGAGGGGAAGAAGCCGACCGTCTGGGGAGTTGGAAGTACCGATGAAGCCCGCAAAGAGCTGGAAGA
>JAJISH010000159.1 GCA_022848825.1 Thermoplasmatota archaeon | reverse complement strand
GCGTCACTGCCTTTCGCTCGCGGTCGATGGTCACCTCGATGTCTTGCCATCCGGGCCGGATCACCCCGTCCCATTCGAGGTCGTTCTTGATGAACTCCTTTGCGAGGGTCAGATGATTGAGGTCATGACAGACCTTCACATTGTTGCATCCAACGAGTGCTGCGAATCCCTGGATCTTTCCCTCATTGAGCGTGTCCGCAAGATATTGAAGAGGATCATCGGAGGCCTTGGACAGAATCTCCATGATCTGCTCCACGCTGAATCCGACACAGGAAGTCTCCTTCACGTCCGGTATGTGAATGGCTTTCTCATTCCTGTCCTTGTAGGCGTTGATGGCCAGAAGCAGTACCTTCCTTGCGTCCTCCTTTGCGCTCGCGGGATTGAATTCTATGTGGATATCCCCTGGCTGCCTGCAGAGGTCGGACGTCGATATCAGCTTCGTGTGGAAGCAGTTCGCCCACATCCCAAGCGATGGCAATATGCACTGATAGTCGATGACCATGGCGTCAAGGACACCGGTCATGATGGCCAGCTCCTGGGAGGCGAAGTTGGTCGCAAGCGGAATCCCCCGCCGCATGAGCAGTTCGTTTCCGGTGCAACATATCCCTACGATGTTGATGCCGTCCGCTCCAACTTCCTCGGCGGCACCCTTCATCTCATCTGCGATATCGCACATGATCTCGCTCAGTACGGGGTTGTGACCGTTCATCGCGATGTTGACGGACTCCTTCTTGAGCACACCGAGGTTCGACTCAGTGAACGTGAGCATGGGAGTTCCGAACAGGATGTCGCTCAGGTCCGTGGATATGTGCTCACCCGCCAGATCGGAGAGAGCGCACTTTATCCCGCTGAAAATGAGGGGAACGGGATCCGCATCCACACCTATGTGGGTGCGATGCATGACCTCCACGACCGCGGCATCGATGGCATTGGGAAGGACACCGTATCTGTCCAGCATCTCCAGCCTCTTGGGAGTGAGCGTGGTCCGCAACCAGGTGAGTGGTTCGTGCTCCACCCTTGAGAAGTCCTCGAAGGCCTCCACGAGAAGCTCCTTCGTCAGCTCCATCGTGTCCTTTCCATCTACATCTATGCCGACCCTCTGCGCGACGACTCTGAGCTTGTCCTCGTCCTTGATCGAGTAGGCATCGGCCTTTCCGTCGACGAGAGCCTTCATGGTATGGGCTATGTGTCTTCCGTGGTCGGAGTGGGCAGAACATCCTGCCGCTATCTTCCTGAGGAGGTTCCTCGAGACGATCGTGTAGGCCGTCGCCCCGCATATGCCTCGCGAGGGTTCCTTGCCGAACGGATTGATCCTGCACGGTCCCTGAAGACATATCGTGCAGCATATTCCCAGCTCTCCGAAGCGGCACTGTGGTTGCATCCTCTCGTAGCGGTCCCACATCGTTGTGGCATCCACGTCCGAATCGCGCACCTTCTCCAACATCTCCAGTGTCGCCGGGTCTACTGACTTCTGTTTCATTTCAGATTCTTTAGCCATGGTATTCCTCCTATTCTTTCACCGTCAGAGCATCAGTCGGACAGGCCGCGACGCAGGCCAGGTTCTCATACTCCTCGCAGAGGTCGCACCTGACCGCGACTTCGCTGACCATGTCCTTCTCTATGCAGTCGAATGGGCATGCCTCCAAGCACTCCCAACATCCCGTGCACGTCTCCTCGTCGAACCTCACGAACCCGTCCTCTTCCTGCGTGATGGCATCGAACTCGCAGACCTCCATGCACTTCGGGTTCTTGCAGAACTGGCACCTCACGAGGTACGGGTTACCCTTCTTCAGAGAGACCCTGACACGCGGGATCGGCCTCGGCTCCGCAAGAAGGATGTCCGGCCAATCCACGTGATCGGAATGCCTCTCCCCGCACGCGGTCTCGCAAGCCCTGCAACTCATGCAGATATCCTTATCGAACTTGACTTTCTTCACTCACTACCCCCGATTAGATGGCCAACAATTCGGTTATGTTGTATACACCGCTCATTTATAAAGTTGACCTACTTGGCCACCGATTCCTTTCCCATTTCACGAACCGCCAGATACTGGCTTTTGCGAATCATCTTCGGCAAAAGACGAAGTTCGACTTGCCGTGACGGGAGCTAATCCTCGGAGACAAGCTCTCCCGCCGAGGCCCAATTGGACTTCTCCACATCGTTGAAGACGATCCATATCGAGTCTGGTGGGATGCCCGCGATCCTCACGAAGGCGTCCGTTATAGCTCGCGCGAGCTTCTGCTTCTTCTCCTTGTCCCTGGGCCACATGTATACGTTTATGAATGGCATGTTGCACCTCCTTGCAGAGCTGAATGCCATCCCGCGAAAAAAGGTATCGTTCAGTCCGGGAGCCCCAGTTTGTCCCCGATCTCCTCGATGGCCGTGACGATCTCCGAGCAGTCCTCGTTGTCGATCGGCGGGACGTCCTTCATGTCAGCCTCGATTACGCACGGCTTGTAGGGGATCGACCCGACCAGCTCGATGCCTATGTCCGCGAGCTTCGAGCGGGTGAAGTCATCCTTTCCGAGCGATTTGTTGAGGACAGCGACGACCTTGCCGATGCCCACGTCCTCAGCCAGCTTCCTTATCCTCTCCGCCGTCTCGATGGACTTCGTTCCGGGTTCCACCACGATGACGAGAATGTCCACGCCCTCTGCCGTGCCCCTGCCCAGATGCTCGACGCCCGACTCCATGTCCATTATGAGGACCTCGTCCCTGT
>JAJISH010000158.1 GCA_022848825.1 Thermoplasmatota archaeon | reverse complement strand
CATCGTTCCTTCTCTCTCTTCTCGATGATCTTTCTGACGATGTGCAGGTTGGGCTGGCAGGAGTGCTCGATGAGTTCATCGATCTGCTCCCCGGACAGCAACCCCTTCTCGACCACAAGATCCCTGACCTTGACCCCTCTCCTCAGGGCCTCCATCGCCAGCTCTGCGGCTCTCTTGTATCCGATGACGGGGCTGAGGAGGGTGGCCACCGCGTTGGAGTAGTCGAAGTAGTAATCCGTTGCCTGCCTGTTGACCTCCAGCCCCGTGATGGCCCTTTCCGTGAGGGTGTGAAGGGCGTTTGAGAGCCGCTTCAGCGAGTTGAACAGGTTGAAGGCTATGACGGGCGTGTAAACATTGAGGTCTAGGGTGCCGAACTTGGCGGCGTTCTCGACGGTCGCCCTGCTCCCCATCACCTGGAAGCAGACCATGTTGACGCACTCAAGGATGCTCGGGTTGACCTTCCCGGGCATGATGCTGGATCCCGGCTCCACCCCGGGCAGGGAGATCTCCCCGAGACCCGTCCTCGGCCCCGAGCTCAGCAGCATCAGGTCGTTGCAGATCTTCACGAGATCGACGGATATCACGGCCAAGGCGTCCATGAAGCCTAGGAAATCCGACTCAAACTGGGTCTTCTCGACGAAGTCCCCTGCGAGATTCAGATCTAGCCCCGTCGAGTCTCTGAGATGTCGGAGCACTCGAACTGAGTAGCCGGGGTGGGTGTTGATCCCCGTCCCGACCGCCGTCCCGCCCAAGAAGATACTACGAAGCTCCGCCATCGAGGCTTCGAGTCGCTTCGCATCGTTCGCCATCGCCGAGGCGTAGGCTCGGAACTCCTGTCCCAGTGAGATCGGTACGGCGTCTTGGGTGTGGGTTCTGCCGCTTTTTCTGACGTCCTCGAACTCGCCCGCCTTCTCACCGAGGGCTTCTACGAGTCCCTTCAGCCTCTCCATCAGTTCATTGCTCAGGTTGAGCGCGGTGATCCTGATCGCGTTCGGGATGACATCGTTGGAGCTCTGGGCCATGTTGACATGGTCGTTCGGGTGAACCGGACGATACTCGCCGAGGGCGGCTCCCAGGATCTGGTTCGCCCTGTTCGCCAGCACCTCGTTCATGTTCATGTTCCAAGGGGTCCCCGCACCCGCCTGGAAGACGTCCAGGGGGAACTCGCCCTCGTGTCTCCCCGAGATGACCTCGTCCGCCGCCCTCCCGATTGCCTCACACAGCTCGTCATCCAGGAGGCCGAGCTCGTTGTTGGTAAAGGCTGCCGCTTTCTTGATCTGAGCGAGGGTCTTGATGAACTCCCAGTCGATCCTGAGACCCGATATCATGAAGTTGTCAAGGGCTCTCCTCGTGAAGATGCCATAGAGAGCCTCCGTCGGCACGCTGACCAACCATAGAAAATCTTTCTCTTCGCGATAAGATCCCATGGGTTAATGTGAGGAAGAGCGGTTAAAATGAGTTAACATCCCTTAAGGAAGAGTATGACCTGATTGCTGTGATCCTAGGCTAGGGCCCGGATCTCCTCTGAAAGTTTCTCCCAGTCGACCTCCCTCTCGTGGAGGGGTCTGTCGTCGGTGGTGTATACGCCCGAGGCCTCCTCGAAGGTTGGCTTCGTAACGATAGAAAATTCAGGTCCTGCTCAGGTTCCGCATCTTCTTCCCGGAGCTCGTCAGGCCTCGGAAGGCTCTGCCCCTCTGACCCTTCGATGACTGCTTGGTCTTGGGGACCCTGAACCCCTCCTTCCGGGCCTCCTCCACCCACTCCTTGAGGTCCTCCACGTTCTCGGAGTAGCTTGTGCTCCGTCTTTGATCTACAGGCACTCCCAAGTGACGAGCTTCACCCACGTTCAGACCGGCCTTCGTGAGCTCGTCGATGGAGAAGCCTTTGCCGGTCTTGACTTTGCTGCCTCTCCTGACGATGGGCGAGATCATCCTGACCATCC
>JAJISH010000157.1 GCA_022848825.1 Thermoplasmatota archaeon | reverse complement strand
GCTCGCACCTCACGTCCTCAGTTGTTATGGGATCGTGCTTCTCCTTCCTCACGGTCGAGTCCCTTGCCACGACGACGATGAGCTCGTCCCCGAGCTTCTTGGCTTCCTCGAGATAGTGCAGATGACCTGTGTGAAGCAGGTCGAAAACGCCTGATGCCATTACTCTGACCATTCCTTCCACGCCTCCACTACCTGATGTCCTTCGAGGAAGACCAAACCTCTTTCGTTCGCATATCGTCTTGCATCTTCCCTGCTGCGCGCCCTGCCCCCGTCGTCCATCATCTCGCAGATCGTGGCGCTCGGGGTCAATCCCGCCATCGCTACCAGGGCCGTGCAAAGCTCCGTGTGCCCCCTTCGGGACCGGAGTACTGGGTTGGCGACGTTCAGGAGGCTCACGTGGCCTGGTGAACGGAATTCCCGCCCGAATTCGTTGATCGCCGTCTCCCCGTCGAGCGACTCGACACGCTTGGCGAAGTTCGCGAACTTCGATATGGTCAGCGCCCTGTCCGAATCCGTGATCCCCGTGTAGGTCTTCCTGTGATTTATCGTGATCCCGAACGCCGACTTCTCATCGTATGGGATGTCGTTCGGTACAAGACTCCTCAGAACTGGAACATCGCTCCCCTCGTTCCACAGCAGGTCCGCGAGAAAGGGCAGACCCAGTCTCTTCTTCGTTTCCGGGGGGACCGTGACGCATATCAGCCCGCCGCCGTCCTTCCTCATCGTCCTTATGATGTCGGACGTGACGAACTGCGACGCAACCGTGAGGTCGGTCTCTTCTTCCCGCCCCTCGGCATCGAACACGAGAACCACCTTCCCGCTCTGCAGGTCCTCGATCGCCTTCTCGACTTCTGGATGCGTCATACTGGGCTCTAATTCCCTCCATCCATATTAGCTTTGTTGTAGCTACCAATCCCATGGTAGGAAATCGTCAAGCATTATCTATTGGGTGGCAATACAGAACGGGATGAGCATCGATGCAGACATCGAGAAGATAGACCGATCTGACATGCTCCAGGTCATCTGCTCCCTCCCTGACCAGATCGAGAAGGGCCTTGACATCGAAGTGGAGTTCAGCGCACCCGGGAACATCATCGTGGCTGGCGTGGGTGGCTCCGCAATCGCCGCTGACATCCTCCGCGCTTGGCTGGAGCCTTCGGGAAGATTCCTCCACGTCGTAAGGGGCGCCGCCCTGCCGAGATGGGTTGGCGAGGAAGATGTGCTCATCTGCATCAGTTTTTCCGGCAACACGAGGGAGACACTCGCCTGCCTGGACGAAGGCATCAGCAGAGGATGCAGGATTCTCTGCATAACATCGGGCGGGAAGATGGAGGATGTCTGCAGGTCGAAAGGTCTGCCCGTGGCTAAGGTCCCTGGAGACCTGCCGCCAAGAGGTGCGATAGGATACCTGTTCACAGCGCTGGCGAAGGCGGTTGCGGATGAGCAGACCCTCAGATCCGAGATGGAGGTCGTCATTCGTTCCCTCAGGACCCTCAGGGAGAAGCTCGTTCCCGAGTCAGAGGAGAATGTGGCTCACAACGTGGCAGAGCAGATCGTCTCCCTCTACCCTCTGGTCTACGCGGATGAGAGGTTCCTTCCTATCGCTCGCAGGTGGAAGACCCAGCTCAATGAGAACTCGAAAAAGCACGCGTGGTCCGGCTGCTTCCCGGAGATAAATCACAACGAGGTCGTCGGATGGGATCTGGAGGATGGCGTTGACCGCTTCTGCGCGATCATGCTGAGGGACGAGGAAACGAGCGGGCGAATGGACGTGACCATCGAAGAGCTCAAGGGCAAGACGATGGTGATCGTGGTCGAGGCCGAGGGGGAGAA
>JAJISH010000156.1 GCA_022848825.1 Thermoplasmatota archaeon | reverse complement strand
CGAGTATGCGGAGGTCCTCGGACTCGACGAGAAGCGGCTTCAGGGCGGCCATGTACTTCTTGCCGTAGTAGGATGTCTTCCCGTACACGAGCAGGCCGAGGTCGATCTCGAAACATCCATCGGAAAGCAGCACAACTCTCTTTGCGGTCGTTGGATCACCTTAGTACTTGTCGTATCTCAGGTCCAGGGTCGGGGCGGTCACGCCTGTTCCCTCCTCGACCACTCCGATGACCTTGGCGGGCGTGCTTCTGCCGATGGACTCCACTATCGAATCGGCGTCGTCGCTCCCGCAAACGAGGGCGTACCCGAGTCCCATGTTGTACGTCTGGTACATCTCCTCGTCCTCTATCCCGCCCAGTTGCTGAAGGAGGCCGAAAACAGGTTGCGGCTCCATCGGGTCCGTGATCGTGTATTGCACATCGTCCTTCATGCGTATGAGATTCCTCAGACCGCCTCCGGTGATGTTCGCCATCCCTTTGATGCTGAACTCCCTGACCGCCGCCAGTATCTCGCGGACGTATATCCTCGTGGGCTCCAGGAGCTCCTCCCCGATCGTTCGGTCCAGTCCCTGGGGAGTGTCGCTCAGGCCGATTCCCGCTCCGGAGACGAGCTTCCTCGCAAGAGTGAGGCCGTTCGAGTGTATCCCGGAGCTGGCGAGGCCCACTATCGAGTCCCCGACCGTTATGTTCGAACCAGAGACCATCTCGTCTTTCTTGACGTACCCGAGGCAGGTTCCCGCGAGATCGAATCCCTTCACGACCTCTGGGAGTGTGGCGAACTCGCCGCCCACCAGGGAGAGGTTGGCAAGCCTCGCGCCCTCGTTCAGCCCGATGCCGATCTGCCTGGCCACTTCCTTGTCGTACCTCTCAACGGCGAAGTAGTCGACGAATGCGAGCGGCTCGGCCCCGACGCAGATCATGTCGTTGGCGCTCATCGCGATGCAGTCTATGCCCACCGTGTCCCATTTCTCCAGGGCGGAGGCCACGATCATCTTCGTCCCGGTGCTGTCCGTGCACAGTGACCGGTAGATGTCACCGAAGTCGATGAGTCCGGTGAAGGATCCGGGGATGTCGCGCGACGCGCCGAGGCCCTCCCTCCTGTACGTCAGCTGAGAGACCAGCGCCCTGATGGATTCGCCTTCAGCATCGATGTCGACGCCCGCCTCCTTGTACGTCTTGACCATCCGGCAGTGGTAAGGTCAGAGGGGTGAATAAGGCTTTGGTTCGAGCCCTGAATCTAAAGCTTTAATATGGACAGGGAATTGACACTTGGGGGAGCGGGAACCCTAGGATTGTGCATTGATGGAAGATAGAATCGCGGTTGTTGGTGCTGGTTCCACAAAGTTCAGACCGGACACGTCAGAACAGAACTGGAAGGAACTGATGTTTGAGGCAGCGTCCAAGGCATATGCGGACGCGGGACTGAACCCGAGGAAGGACATAGACAGCTTCGTCACTTGCGCGGAGGACTACTGGGAAGGCTTCAGCATATACGACGAGTTCGTGCCCGACCAGTTGGGGGCGGCGATGAGGCCCACGTGCACCGTGTGCGGGGACGGCCTGCACGGGCTTGCGATAGCGTGCATGCAGATAATGTCGGGCATGGTGGACGTCGTGGCTGTCGAAGCCCACAGCAAGATCTCGGACCTGAACACGTACAACGACGTTGTCCTCTTCGCGTTCGACCCCATATACAACAGGCCCCTTGCCGGGCATCCATACTACGTTGCGGGAATGGAGATGAACGCGTTCCTGAACGGCTCGGGGAACACGGAAGAGCAGTGCGCCGGGGTCGCCAGCAAGAACATGACGAACGCGTTGAAGAACCCGCTGGCTGCATATGGAAAGAGGGTCGGCGTGGGCGATGTGATGGGCTCCGAGCCCATGTTCAGCCCCGCGAAGAAGCTGGACATTGCCGAGCTCGTGGACGGTTCCATTGTCCTCGTCCTTGCGCGGGCGGAGAAGGCGAAGGACATCACTGACAATCCCGTCTGGATAACGGGCTTCGGATGGAACTCCGGCACGCCCTGGCTGGAAGGGAGAGCCTGGGGTCGGGCTTCATATGCGGAAGAGGCCGCCAAGATGGCCTACAAGATGGCGGGCGTCGCCGAGCCGAGGAGCGAGATCGGCTTCGCTGAGGTCGATGACAAGTTCTCGTACAAGGAGCTGCAACACCTAGAGGCGATCAAACTCGCGGAAAAGGGCGAGGCCGGACGCGACCTCGAGGCGGGCAGGTTCAGCGCGGACGGAGATCTGCCGGTGAATGTTTCCGGCGGGTCCCTGGGTTGCGGGAACCTGATCGAAGCTTCTGGCCTGCACAGGGCGCTGGAGGTCGTGCTGCAGCTCAGAGGCGAAGCGAGAATACAGATCGATGCTGATACAGGGCTGGCCCAATCCTGGCGGGGGGTGCCCACCGCCAGTGGAGGGGTCGCCATATTCGGGAGGTCTTAGGATGAGGAAAGTTTGCGTTCTCGGCGGCGGGATGACGATTTTCAGGAGAAGGCTTCAGGAAACGGGAAAGGAGATGAGCTATGAGGCCACCAAGATGGCCCTGGAAGAGGCGGGGCTGGAGCTGAAGGATGTGGACAGCGTCGTGATGGGCTCCGCGCCCGACGCGTTCGACGGCATACACATGAAGGGCGAGAACCTGCTCGACGGAGCTGGCGGGGCCGGGAAGCCCTACCTCAGGGTCTTCGTTGGCGGCGGTACTGCGGTCTTCACACCCATCGCGGGCTGGTGGCACATCGCTTCCGGGATGGCGGATGTCTGCCTGGTCGTGGCGGAGGAGAAGATGTCGAGTGTCTTCCCGCACCCGCAGTCGGCGTTCGGGCACATCTGGGACCGGATACTCGACCGCCCGCTACAGCCCAACCTCGTGTGGATATTCGCGATGGAGATGAACA
>JAJISH010000155.1 GCA_022848825.1 Thermoplasmatota archaeon | reverse complement strand
CCGATTGCGAGAGCATTGAGCGAGAGCGATCGACCATGAGGATGAGGTCTCGCCGGCAGCATATGCGAGAGCGGAACAACTGCCCGTGGCGCGCTCGTGTTCACCGCCCATTCGGACAAGACCGAGAGAAAACATATGTAGCCCCAGGCCCATCTATTGATGTATGGCAAAGACAGCAGACGTCGAGATGGTTTCGATCCCGAAGCCCCTCTACGAGAGCCTGCTCGAGACCCTTGAGGTCCTCTCGGACAAGTCGGAGATCGAGAGCATAAGGAGGGGCATCCAGGACATCAGGAAGAAGCGGACGTACTCCGAAGAGGACTTCCTGGAGATGTACAAGGACCTGGTGTGAGGGCTGTCCGCCCGGGGATTCTCTGCATCGACTTGTTCTCACGGGCGAGTAGTAGGCGAAGCGTCCGAAAGCAACAGGCTCAAGCGGTCCCTCACTTCCGAGAGAAGCTGCGCGATCGGTGGCAACTCCTCCGGCGTCAAACGAGCCAGACCCATGTCCCAGTATGTCTTCAGTTCCTCGAGCAATCCCTCTGGATAGAAATCCTCGACACCCGAGAACTCCATGTCCTTCCCCTCCAACTTGCGCAGGAATAGCTGCCTGACCTTGCTCCGGTTCTTGATCCGGGTCAGCAACCTCCAGACGTCGTACCAGTCCCTCACCCTCCTTCTCTCAAGGAGTGCCCGCATCTTCTCTGCAAGGATGGTCTCGAGAGAGTAGACGGTCACCTTGAACCTGGGCCAATCCTCATACGGTCTCGGGACCTCCACCGTTCTTGTCACACCCACGTACTTCTCGACCGTGATGTCCATCTTCACGTTGTTGGGGCTCACGGGCCCGGTATACTGAAGCCTTGCCTGGACATAGTCAGGATTCGAGTGGGGACGGTCCCGGAATCTGAGAGCGGCCTCTGGAACCCACTTCTCGCCGATCCTGGGGATCTCTTCGAAGAGCTTGGCGGCAACGTCGGACGTGTCCTCTTTACCGAGAAGGGTGAAGTCCAGGTCCTCGGACATCCTCCACCCGGAAGGGAAGTACACCTTCGAGAGCGCGGTCCCGCCCTTGAAAGCGAGGGACTTGGCCAGGCTGGTTTTCGAAATGCAGAAGAGCATCCAACCGATGAGGTAGTCCTTCTCAACCAGATCGAGAGCCAATCCCCTTTCCCTGGCGATTCTTCGGAGGGCCCTGCCGGGCATCACTTGAGCCAGTCCTCCGGGTCCGCGTTCACTCTGAGCCCCCACCTGTCGTTCGTTCCACCGACGGGCGGCAACGTGGGGTCGAGGATCGAGTAGCCTTTCGAAAGCTCCGACCTCTTTATGGCACCTTTGATCTCCGGGATGTTCAAGGACTCGGCAAGGAAGCCCAGCCGTTTGAGAACTGTCCTGTTGCCGATTCGCCTGGCGTAGCGAAGGAGCTTTCCGTGGTCCAATGACACCCCTGCGAGAAAGGCGGTGGCGATCTCCCCCATGCCCCCACAGTGTCTTGGTCGGTCCAGACAGTCAACGAACGTCTTCTCGACATCGGAAAGCTTCACGACCTCGCCCCCGATGCTCACTTCCTCCAGCCCGAAGAACTTGCCTCTGCTCGCGAAGACCATGCGGTACGTTCTGTGAAGGATCACCCTCTCGTGCAGAGCTTTGGTTGTTGCCACGTAGACCTTCGGCGGGACTGTCGACGTGAGACCGTGATAGTTCAAGGCGCTCCAGTATCCTATATAGTAGGGAGAGGCGAGATTGGAGGCTATCAGGAACGGGTGCACCGTGTGGGCGTTGGAACCGGCAGCCCCCGCCTCCAGAGGGGCAACGAGGTAGAGGCCTCTCTTCAGCCTCACGAGCCAGTTCTTTCTGAGGAGATGCCCCACGAAGCGGCTCGGATTCGGGACCCGATTCCTGAGGTCTCCGAGCGAGAATATCGACCTCCCGGAGTAGCTCAGTTCGGATAGGACGATTGCCTCGTTCCTTGAGAGCCCTCCCCTATACTTTCCTGTTGGAATATTCTCTTTCATGATAGTTTAGACAATTATATGTAGGAACGACCTGATAAAGATTGCGGTCTGGGCTTCGCCCGCGCCCCGAGACACAAATGAAGCGGTCCTCGGCGGATGCTGCATCGAGGAGAAGAACTGCTGCCTGCGGTGCGGCGCGCTCGTGTTCGCGACGGGAGAACGAGGAGACCACCATTCACCGCTTTGATTCGGCCCGTTTGGCCAGCTTCTTCTCGAGAGCCTTGAGGTCACTCTCCTTGACGTCCCTCAACGCATTGAAGATCCTGAGGTCCCTCAGATGCAGGCGAATGGCATCCCTTATGACCTTGGCTCGCGAGCAACCCTCCATCTCAGCGATGGAGTTCAGCTCACGCACCGTGTCTTCGGAAAGACGAATGGAGATCACGGTCGACCTGTGTTCACCCATCGAATGCACCAGACCTGTCCGACCGTGCGTCCTTGATCGCCCTCTCCGTCTCGTCCCTCAGAGCCTGGGCTTTTTCGAGCAGCCGCAGGAGGACGTCGTTGTACGTCTCGCCAGGCCGCTTCATCCTCTTCAGTTCGTCCCTCAGGTCCTTGCTGATACGGATTCTGATCATTGCCAGAGCAACGGGCTGATGGGTCTTATCCCTATGTCTAGTGACAAATCCTGAGCCACGTGGAGAAGCGAGGCATTGAGATCCGATGTCAGTCCAAGGGTTCCGTTGATTCGCGAAGAAGCTCCCCATAGTCCCCCCGCTGTCTCGGGATTCGAGCGGTGACCATACCTTTATCTTTCCACTCGCGATTGGCGGGACGGGGGATCGCGTGAAGGTAAGAAGGCTGCTGACGCTCATCATTCTGCTACCGGTGTTCCTGGCGGGCAACGCGGCGGCGGTCACCCTGAACGCGAGCGAGGTCTCCACGAGCAGCGTCACGCTCTCTTGGACCGAGCACGACGGGTCAGGCTTCGACAAGTACGAGGTCTACGTGAACGACGGGCTGGGCTGGACGCTCGATAGGACCATCTGGGACAGCTTCATCACGGAGCACGAGGTGACCGGCCTCGAGTCGTCGGAGACGTATTCTTTCAAGGTCACGACGGTGGTCTACAACTCGACGTCGATAGCGTACGAGCCGGAGGACTCGAACATCGTGACCGTCACGCTGGAGGGGATTGAAACGTCCTTCCTGCTCATGACTCTGCTTTTCGTTGTGATCATCGTTATCGTGCTGCTGACCACGACGTCGATGAAGAAAGCAGCAGCGCGGATGGAGCAGGAGAAGACGGAGGAGGCTGAAGTAGAGGAGGAGTCCGAAGCTCCCTGAAAGGGGTGCCTGCTGACCGCT
>JAJISH010000154.1 GCA_022848825.1 Thermoplasmatota archaeon | reverse complement strand
GACTCCGCATGGCCTTCACGGCATTCCACTGCGCGCTCGTTTGGCCTCTGTTCATCCTGAGACCGAAGAGGTTCGATTTCATCGGGCTCAGTGTCGGCGCGGTCATTCCGGACCTGTTCATACCCTTCTTCTACGTCCTTCCCGTGTATGAGGAGCCCGCGAGGATCCTCACTCATTCGCTGATAGGCGCCTTAACGTTCGATTTCATCCTGGCCCTCGTAGCGGCCATGTACGTCGTGCCCAAAGTGATCCGATACTTCAAGAGGACATCCCCTGACCCGAGAGGCTACGAGTTCGCTGGGATTGATGTTCTCGAGCAACGGGGCAGCCTGTTAGTCATTGCTTACTCGATACTGATAGGCACAACGAGCCACGTCCTAATAGACATCCTTTATCACGGAGGCAGCCCGGTCTTCTATCCCCTGCCCTCCGTGATGTTCCCCCTCGACGAGGTGCTTCCCTGGGAGATCTTCGCACACGGGGCTATTCTGCTCGCGTTCGTCCGTCTCGCCTACGTGTATTGGTGGAAGAAGGGCAGTTAACATCGGAGATCGGTCGCCGTTCCCAAAAGTCTTATCAACACTATAGTGAATCAGGGGATGAGGAGGGAACAAATGAGCGTTCCGAAGAATATGAGTGAGCCAGAGTCCCGAGATTCCAAGTTCATGGCGTACGTGCTGATGTTGCTCGGGATTGCGTTAATCCCCGTGGGCATCATACTGACGCTGCTCCGGGAATGCGACTACCGTTGCGAGTTCGTGTACATGCAGCAGGGAATGGTAGTGGTCGGCGTGGGCCTCTTCCTAATCTTCCTTGCCATACTCTTCATGCTAGTTATTCCGGTGAGAAGGCCGGCAGCACGGATTCCAGTGGTACCGATGCCAGTAGTGCCGCCCGGCAACGTCTGCACGAGCTGTGGAGGACTTCTGATGTGGATACCGGACCAGCAGCGCTGGTACTGCAACACGTGCAAGGTTCACAAGTAGGAACAAGAGCTAGTTCGGGTCAACGTGTCCTCCTGGCGTAGGTGGCGCGTGGATTGACCATGCCCATGGCGTAATGAGGGGCTGTGTATCATATCTGATAATGATGCCGACATTCTTAAGCCAAGCCAGATGATGCAAATCACGGACCCAAATGTTACAAGCTGGCGGTTCAAAGACGATTCTGGTCGTGGATGACGAGGATTTCGTGAGGGACACGCTCCGCATCCATCTCGAGCGAGCGGGCTATCGTGTCGTGACGGCACATGACGGGGAGGGCGCAATAGAGGCCCTGAAGGGACATGATATCTCGCTAATCATCACTGACATAAAGATGCCTGGAGTCGATGGATTCGGGGTTCTCAGTTACGTCCAACAGAATTACAGTTTCTTGCCCGTGGTCATGCTCACTGGCTATATAGACGTGGAGGTCGGCGTCGCCGCGATGAAAAGAGGCGCTTATGATTACGTTGCCAAGCCGGTCGGGAAGAAGGAGTTGATATCCACTGTCGCTAGAGCCTTCGAAGAGGTCGAGTCCGCAAGAGAAAGGGAATCGTTCCAACTCTCGGGAGTCTACCTGCTGACCGACGGTGGGAAGTTGATTCACCATAAGGCCGTCGCCCCCCAGTCTGAGTCTGATTCCGACATCTTTGGCTCCATGCTCACCGCGGTCAGGATGTTCATAGAAGATTCCTTCCACAAACCCAACCACGAAGTGAAGTCCTTTGAACATGGCGATTCGAAGATCCTAATGGAGGAGGGTGAGGGGTTCTTTCTCGTGGCCATCGGAGAAGGCGAGGATACGGGATCCATGAGAAGGGAGATGAGGAGGACCGTCAAGAGAATAGAAAACAGATATGGCGACTCAATCTTGAAATGGTCTGGTTCCGTAGAGGAACTCGGTGATATTGAGGGGGAGTTTGGCGACCTGATCGAGGAACGTCACGACGATGAGCTGCAGTGAGTGAGATGATGTAGCATGGCAATGGGCAAGAACATCCCCGTAAGAGAGTCACTACAGGATGCTGTCCACGCCGAGCTCTGGGAATACATCTCTGACGCCGTCATCTGCACTGATGCGGACTTCATCATCACAGGATGGAATAGAGCTGCTGAGGAGATGTACGGGTGGCCTGCAGAAGAAGTGACTGGAAAAGACCTGCGTGAGGTCACAGGCCTGGAATATTCAAACGACGAGAGGAAGGATGTCCTAGACACTCTCTATCGGAATAATAGCTGGAGGGGGGAAGTCATCCAGAGGACAAAAGATGGCAGGAGGATTCGTGGGTCAGCGTCGGTTGCGTTAGTGAGAGACGCAGAGGGGGAAGCGATTGGGGCCATCGTGGTCAGTCGCGACATGACTGAGAACAAGAGGCTGGAAGAGGACTTGAGGTAGTCAGAGAAGCGATACAGGGACATGTTTGAGAATACTCCCATTGGGACATACAGGACGAACCTGAAGGGCGAGATCCTCCACTCAAATCGTGCTATGGCGAGGATGCTCGGATTCGATTCCCCTGAGGATCTGATTCATGAGGGCGTTCTCGCGAGGTACAAGGATCCAGAGAGGAGAAGGATCATGCTCGCCATTCTCAGGGAAGAAGGGGAGATCACCAGTTTCGATGTCGAGCTAGTGTGCCAGAACGGAGAAGAGAAGAACATGCTCCTGAGCGCAGTTCTCAATGGAGATGAGATCTCAGGAACGATGGTTGACATTACAGGGCACAAGGAGGCAGAGAAGAAGATTAACCACCTTAACCTTGTGTTGCGAGCTATCCGTAGCGTCAACCAGCTCATCACAATTGAGAGGAATCGCGACAAGTTGCTGAAAGGAGTTTGCGATAACCTCATTGAGAACCGTGGTTACTTCCACGCTTGGATCGCCCTAGTAGATGGAGATGGACAACTCGTTACAGCCCACGAGTCGGGCTTGGGCAAGGACTTCGAGCCCGTGCTCAGAAAACTGAAGCGTGGGGAGTTGACCCCCTGTGGTCAAAGTGCGATGAAGAGATCGGGAACTGAAGTGATAGACGATCCCCTCAAATCCTGTAAAAGC
>JAJISH010000153.1 GCA_022848825.1 Thermoplasmatota archaeon | reverse complement strand
TGAGGATGACGAAGAAGTAGAGGAATATGGCAAGCGACACAAAACCGACCCCGGATATCATGGCGAGCTTGCTCCTGTCGAACTCGTCCGCTACTACTGGGAGGTCGTCGAACTCGTCCTCTGCCGTGGAAGGAGCGTTCTCAAAAGGGCTCTCCTCGTATGACGACTCATCGTCGGTAGGACGATTCTCGAACGGATTCTCGGAATCGCCTTCCATATCAGGTGCTCCTATTTCAGCTTCCTAATCTGGTGACCTTTGTACTCCAGCTTGGCGGATCGCTTTATGAGACCCTTGAGCATCGTCTGCGATACTCCCAGGTCGTCGGCGATGTCCCCGGAGAACTTCCCCTCTTCGTCCACTTCCTTGAGTATTTTATCCTCGATCTTGCGATACTCGTTCTCCGGCATCACGACTGCCGCCAGGATGTCGCACATCTCGTTCACGGGCGATGAGGCGTTTATGTGAAACGACGTGTAAAAGGCATGGTAGGACTTCTCGGGCTCTGGGTCGGACTCGCTAGTCTGCCACTTCGTCTCGACCAAGTTCATCTTCTCGAAGAACTTGAGAGCTTCGAGACCCTCCTCTCCGAACTTCTCCTCGATCTCTCTCGCAGTGCGCCAGTTATCGGATACGTCCTTCAGGACCTCCCTCTTGACCTCCTTGTCGACGGCCATGAGGATAGGAACAAGCTCTGCTGGCTCGTTCACGAATTTTATGCGATTCATTATTCTACCTATGGGTATATTGGTCTCACGGAATAAAAGCTTTTATATCATCCGTCGTGAAAGCGACATCTGCCAGCACCGCATCCGGACAGTCTGGTCGCGAGGGTCAGAGCTCTTTGTCCAACCCTTCGACGCCCTTTCTGGCTATGTCCTCGTATATGTCCCGGTGCTTTCTGAACTTCCAGATCCTGGCATCGTCAATCGCCATGATCCTGATGATGTCCTCCACTTCCTTATCCCACTTCGTCTCGCTTTCCAGGCGGGTCTCCATGTCCCTGACACGACTGACGAGGAAGGTGATGACCTCCGCCTGGCGGTTGAGTATCTTCTTCACCTCATCCATGTTGGAGTTCTCCGCATCCTTGAGGTCGCGGATTTCGTGGTCTATGCTCTCGAAAATGCGTTCAATCTCTCTCATGAGTGCACCGTGGATAGTAATGGATTGGGGATATATAGACTTAGTCCATTGCCCGCGGGACGCCGCCCCGAGATAGTAAGGTTCAAGTCTTTGGTCGCAATTCCCGTGTCGGTGGTTCCCATGTTTATCAAGGATCTCAAGGCCAACTCTTCGTTCGATACGATCGAGCTCTCAGTCGTCTCCAAGGGAGAGGCGAGGGACTTCACCAGCAAGTACGGATCGAGCGGTAGGGTCTGTGATGTCAAGTGCGAGGACGGGATGGGTGGCGGCGTCTCCCTCACCCTCTGGAATGATGAGATTGACAAGGTCGGTGTTGGCGACAAGATCAGAATATCCAACGGATGGGTAAAGGAATGGCAGGGCGACCTGCAGGTCAGCATCGGAAGGAAGGGCAAGCTCGAGATCGTCTAGATCAACGACACGACGGTCATCACAACGAGCGGGACGACAAGCATCAGGAAGTCATCATCCACGAATCTGACCCTTTTGTGCTCGGCGGCGATGCCGGATGCGGCGCCTGCGGCGGCGATGAGGACGATGCTCCGCGGGGCGAAACTCGAGACGACGATCAAGGCGACCGCCGCAAGGACGAGATATGAGGCGAAGGGCAGCCACGGGTACAGTCCGCTCCTCCTGCCCCGGAGGAAGCCGCTGAGCGGGTCGATCCACGCCATCCCGAGGACCGCTGGAACGACGAGCGCATAATCGAAGAGGAGGAAGGCCACCGTGAACCCGATCCCCGCCCACAGGTACGCCGCCATGTTGTCCATCTCGTACTCCCTGGTCCCGAACACGCGGATCTGATACGCCAGCCTGAGGAACTCGAAGATGATGAAGAAGAACAGGGAGCCCAGCAGAACGAGCCTCTTGTCTATCCCTATCCACGTGTCATCGGGGAATACGTAGTAGAGCAGGAAGACCGGGAGACAGATGTGAACGAGCCTTCTCACGGCAGACTCCTCGGCCCTAATCCGTGAACTCAGCTCTCTTCCACTTGTCATCTATCCCCCTGTACAGGATGAGGGTCGTCAGTATTAATATTGAGCAGACGACGAGGATCCCGAGCGAGGCGTAGAAGAGGCTCCTGTCTATCGTGAAGGAGATGATGACGAGGCAGACGTCTGGCAGCATGGACATTGCGGTGAACTTGACGAGGATGTTGGCGTCGAAGAGGAAGGTGTTCGTCCGCAGACCGGTAAGATAGGCGGTCATCACGACCATGTATATGGAGACCACGAACATGACCGGTATGGCCAGCCACAGCAGGGACATGTCATCGTTCAGGAAGCTGATCCCCAACAGGAATATCAGGCTTATCCAGGACGTGAGCATGAGGAAGGCCATGATCTTGGTCTTGATGACCTTCGTCGGCGGGACGGGCAACGTCTCGAAGTACTCCATGATGTCCACATTGTTGAGCCAGCTGTAGAGTATGACGCCGAAGAAGCCGACCATGGCCCCGTAGAAGACCGTGTTGAACCCGACGGGGATCGCGAGGCCCGTTCTGACGAACCACGCGGTGAAGCTCAGAAAGAGGAGCGGAGTGACGAAGCTGAAGAACATCTTGGTTATGGTCCCGCTCCTCCTCAGGTCGACGAGCTCCTTTGCCAGGAGGCCACGGTACTGCTTCGTGAAGGAGAGCTTCCCGAACATCCGCGGAAGGTCCCTCGTCTCGGTCTTAGGCCTCAGCGGGCTGAACCTCGTTGGTATCAGTGCG
>JAJISH010000152.1 GCA_022848825.1 Thermoplasmatota archaeon | reverse complement strand
TGTCAGTCGAGTTTGAGATGAAAACGTCGGTGTCGTCCACGTAGGAAGGGCCCTGTGGGATCCGCCCCTCCCGACCGTCCGCCCAGACCACGTACACCTTCCCGCTGGAATCCGCCTCTATCTGGGGGTCGAGCCTTCCGTTCTTCTTGCTGTCGCTCACGGTGACGGGGTCTGTGAACGTCTGTCCACCATCGCTCGACGCACTCGCCTTGATGTCGAGGTAGTCGTCGACCCAGGCAACATATATGATGTCGTTCTCCTCGTCGATGGCGATGCTCGGTCTTGTGGACGAGTTCGAACCGGATTGCCAAACTGCAACATCTGCTGAGAAGTGCCTTCCGTCGAGGGACTGCGAGAAGTAGATATCCGAAGGCAGGTTCCTGCCATCCTCCCAGACGACATAGACCCTTCCGTTTCCCGCGGCAATGTCGGGGAAGCTCGAATGCGTTCCATCGCCTGGATTGTCGTTCACCATCACAGGCTCAGAGAAGGTCGTGCCGTTGTTCTTGGACACCGACAGCAGGATGTCGAAGTCCCCCAATCCCCTATCCTGCCATGCGACGTATATCCCACAATCGTCAGAAGCAACCGCGGGTCGAATCGCCGTTACGCCAGGTTCGCTGAGGGGGACATTGGGCTCGTATCCTTCCGCTGGAATCGTGACGATTAAGGCTCCGAGCAGTACGAGTACAGAACTGAAGAGGAGAACACGCCTCATTCGATGCCCACTCCGTGTTGATAGATTGCCTCTGGGCTATAAATCCTTTTCTTGGGCGTCCATCCTGTGTGGCCTTCCGGTCCAGCCCAAACTCGCGGTTTCCGAAGTGGGACTCTGGGAACCTTCTAGCTCACCATCATGGATGCACGAGGTCAGTGCTTCTGCCGTTACGGAGATTATCTCAGTTTCCTCGACCGTATCCACACAAATGTTCCAGCCAGCAGCGCGATGAACTGCCCGAGAATGAGAAGGATTGCGAAGCTGGAGGACGACCAGGTCGCCGATCTCTCGGAGGCGATCTCAAGGGACGCGTCTCCATGATCGGTGGTCAAGGTCACCACATCCCAGTAGGATGAGGGCGGGCGTCTCCACACTACAGTGGGCGAACTTGTCCCTTCCTCTGTCTCTGACTGTTGCGTTTCCTCTCCGCTTTCGGGTGTCTCCTCGGCCTCTGGTGTCTCGGGTGTCTCATCGGGTTCGACCTCATCGTCGATTGGTGGTTCGAGTTGTATAATCTCCCGAATGACAGCGATGCTCTTGATTATCGCCTTGCCGCCGTCTCCATCGTGGACAGTGAGGGTCACGCTGAACAGACCAGGATAGAGATAGACGTGCGTGACCTTCTCTCCGATTGCAGACTGACCATCGCCGAAGTTCCATTCGAAGGTGATGACGTCGTCACCGAGATCGCTGGCCTGCGCGCTCATGTGTATCGCATCTCCAACCTCTCCTCCATATGGTGAGTTGATCTGCGCTGCAGGGTCGACATTCAGTACGATGATTCTGACCGTGAGCTGATCGGCGTTCCCGTCAGCGTCACTCACTGTAAGAACCACGAAGTACCTTCCATCATCCGAGTAAGTGTGGTCCAGCTCTCTTCCGGTCGATGCTGAGCCATCTCCGAAGTCCCACTGGAATGTGAGGGAGGCCTCGTCGCCCGAGTATATCGCACGGGCACTGAAGTGAACCTGTTCTCCTTCGAAGTAGACATAGTCAGTTGGGCTGCTCAGGACGGGCTCGGGAACGGACGAGTCGTATCCCTCCCCAACGTCATCTTGGCCGGGCCAGGTGCCCGTTGTCATTCCACCGTCCCCGCCGGCCCCGAGTCCATCCTCGGGGATGACAATGACCACGTCTGCGTAGGCTGTAAGACGCTCAATGAAGTTGCCGTTAGCATCCGAATAGTCCAATGTCACCACGTTGGTGAGCACTTTCCCGTCGGGCAGATCTTTCAGTGTGGTGTTAGTGATGATGTAGCTGGCGTTTATGTAGATATAGCCGACAGCTCCAGAGGGCACCATGCCGATGTTCCACATGTACGTGTTCCCACTGGAGAGGTCGTATGCAGGATTGGAGTCCACGAGGACTGTGTCCTCGGGGAAGGTGTCATTGACCCAAACATTGGAGGCATCACCGGTGCCGATGTTCTCGTATGTGATTGTATACATGAAATCGGCCTCGAATGTTACGAGTGCCCCCTTCAGGTAGGGGCGGAAGTCCTCAACGGTCCAGATCCAGGTTTCGTTGTGCCTCACGTTGAACGTGTGATGGAGTCTAATCTCGGTACCATCCTGCAGAGTCATAATCAGCCAAGCAGGATCTGCTCCCCACCACTGACCGTTGATGGCGTCGTCCAAAGGCGTGTAGACGATCACGGCGGTGAAGGACCCGCTCAGAACATCCACAGTGACGTTATGTATCGTCACAGACTGCTCATCGGGGTTCCCGGGAATGCGGAGGATCGATGCCACCGCGACCATTTGCTCACCGTCGTAGAGAGTCAGCACGACGTCATGGTACTTCTCTCCCGCCACGCGGAGCGTGAAGTCCGCGATTACGTAGGCGCTGACGGTCACTTCCCCTGCCTCCTTGGACAGGGTCATCACGGGAGCTGTCACGACAACGTCCGCGTAGTCGCTGAGCTGCTCGATGAAGTTGCCATTTGCATCGGAATAGTCGAGTGTCGCTTCATTGTGAAGCAACGTCTGATCGGGTGTGCCGACGTTCACTCGCACGAAGACGATGATCTTACCACTGCCTCCA
>JAJISH010000151.1 GCA_022848825.1 Thermoplasmatota archaeon | reverse complement strand
AAGACTGGAACGTTCAAGATGGAGGCGAGGAAGGTCGGCGAAGAGACAATGCTGGCCCAGATCATCAAGATGGTCCAGGAGGCTCAAGAGAAGA
The DNA here is from genome assembly GCA_022848825.1 of Thermoplasmatota archaeon. GTDB lineage: Archaea > Thermoplasmatota > Thermoplasmata > RBG-16-68-12 > JAGMCJ01 > JAGMCJ01. The sequence goes on along the minus strand of JAJISH010000151.1, from coordinate 6,702 downwards.
AGGCCCCGATACAGCGGATCGCGGACAGGGTCGCCGCCTATTTCGTTCCCGCCGTCATATCGATAGCGGTCTTCGCGCTCCTATTCTGGCTCCTCATCGGGTCCAGTATCTGGGCACCTCGCGCGGGCCTGACCGCGTTCACCTTCTCACTTCTCATCTTCATCTCGGTCATGGTCATCGCGTGCCCTTGCGCACTCGGACTGGCAACGCCCACCGCCATCATGGTCGGCACCGGGTTGGGTGCAAAATACGGAGTCCTGATCAAGGGCGGTGAGGCTCTCGAGACGGCAGGCAAGCTCGACATTATCGTTTTCGACAAGACCGGTACCCTGACGAAGGGAGAGCCAGAGGTCACCGACATCGTCGCTCTGCCCTCGTCGACCGAGGACGAAGTGCTCAGACTCGGGGCAATCGCCGAGGCAGGGTCCGAACATCCGCTCGCGGAGTCCATACTCAGAAGGGCAAGGACCAGTTCCATGTCCTACGATGAGCCCGACTCCTTCGAGGCCATCCCTGGAATGGGAGTCAGTGTAAGAGCCAGCGAGACGGACATCCTCCTGGGGAACAGGAGGCTGATGGAGACCAAGAACGTGGACACCGGAGCAATAGAGCACCAGCTCCGGAGACTGGAGGGCGAGGGCAAGACGGCGGTCATCGTAGCGAGCAACGGAACGGTCATCGGCACCATCGCGGTCGCCGACACCCTGAAGGACACGTCCGCCAGGGCGGTCCAGGCGCTGAAGGAGAAGGGGATCGAGGTCGTGATGATCACCGGAGACAACGAGCGGACCGCCAAGGCCATGGGCCGCAAGCTCGGAATCGACAGCGTCCTCTACGAGGTCCTCCCGCAGGACAAGGCGTCCGAGATAGCCAGACTCCAGCGGGAAGGGAAAAAGGTGGGCATGGTGGGCGACGGGATCAATGACGCCCCTGCGCTTGTCCAGGCCGACGTGGGAATTGCCATTGGTGGCGGGACGGACGTGGCCATCGAGTCCGGTGACATAGTCCTCGTGCGGGACGATCCGCTGGACGTGGTCGCCTCCATGGAGCTGAGCTCCAAGACGATGTCCAAGATCAAGCAGAATCTCTTCTGGGCATTTGCATACAACACGGCAGGCATTCCGATCGCCGCTGGGATACTCTATCCCACCTTTGGAATACTGCTTGCCCCGATAATCGCGGCCGGTGCGATGGCCTTCAGCTCCGTCTCCGTCGTCACGAACTCACGATTGCTGAAGAGGTATGTTCCAGAAGTCAAGCGGTTGAGAGTCGAGCAGGAAGTGCACGAACCACCTCGACCGCAGAAAGAGGAGGTGAAACAAGTGGCTATAGACCCAATCTGCAAGATGGAAGTGGATCCGGAGACCGCCGCGGGGGAATACGAGTACAAGGGCAAGAAGTACTACTTCTGCGCGGTGGGCTGCATGAACAGATTCCAGCAAGATCCGGAGAAGTACATCGAGTAGGACTATCGAATCCGAAATCTTAATCTGCCCCAAAGCGAATGGGCGAACCAGTGAGGAGGTTGAGATTCCGTCAGATCGCTTCTATCGCCGTGGCCATACTGACCGTGGCTGCTGCTCTGGGCGCCATGCAGAGCTCTTCCGAATCACCCACTCCCAGGCTGCTCAGTCCCGCCAACGAGACCGTCTTTAGCGGGAACCTGGAGAACTTCTCACTGTCCGCGTCCTTCATGGCGGGCCTGCAAGGCGTGGACGGAGGAATGGAGGAGGCTGAGGACAACATATACAACAACACGGACAACACGCTCGAGGGAATCTGGATATGGTGCCGGTACTACAGGGCCACTGGTGACAACGTCTACTTCCCGAACGTGCTCTCGGCCTGGAACTACTCGATGAACAACACCGCCTGGACCGAGTGGGACTCGGGCAGGGTCTACAGCTCCGCCTGGGCGCTCCTAGCCGAGCGGGAATACAGGATGGCCTACGGCCTGACCGATATGATGTGGTATGCGAACCAGTCCGCGACCTACATAATCAGCAGAAACGGATGGGAGGAGCCAGTTCTCCCGTTCGACGACATCGCCAAGCGCCATATAATGGGCTGGGGAGCCGGCGCGCTCTACAAGTGGGCGACGCAGCTCGGTAATACCTCGGCCGCTCAGAGCGCCGTGAACATAGGCGACCTTCTGAGAATCGCCATAGAGGGCGACACGAGTCTTCTGAACAACGAAAGCTGGGCCCTCGCCGGCGGGGCGTCCTTCTGGGGTGTTGCGACGACCTACCTGGCGGAGAACCCCAACGCCAGCTGGATAGACACATACGCGCCTCTCATGAAGATCGTGGTTCCAGATCCCGGCTCCGGACCGGGAAGAAGCCAGAACGGGTGGGAGGCGTGGTATGCCCTCGGGTGGTGGGCGGCCTTCAACTCCACCGGGAACCAGACCTACCTCGGACACTATCAGAACATCACGGACAGGCTAATCACGAGGGACGGGGACCGCGACGGTGGCGTCCCCACGAATGTGGGGGACCCGGATGACGGGGACGAATCCTGGGTGACCGCCTATCGCGCCTACTTCTGTCTCCGCCAAGGAATCCCGATATACGACCACAGGCCGCCGGGCCCGCCGGAGATCGTCAGCATCGAGGTCACTGACACCGCGAACGTCACGCTCAACTGGAACCTCTCCTCGGACGACGGAGCGGGTACGGGGGACGTGTACGCGTACGAGATACTATCGTCCGAGATCTTCAACGTATCCGGTGCGGGGTATCAGCTTCTCAGCACCGTCGGGAACGGCACTTCAAGCTTTGTGCACACGGGAGGGGGTTCCGACAAGAAGACACACTTCTACTTCGTTGCTGCGAGGGATTTCGAGGATTTCACATCGAAGTCGGAACAGGCGGTGAAGTTCTCCCGGGACCTCACCCTCGGACCGAACCTTGTCAGCATCCCACTGCTCGGTGGCGATGTGCCCATTGCGGATGCTTTGGCGGGCGTCAGCTATGACACAGTTCGCGCCTACGGCGGCCCTGCCGGCAGACCGTGGCTCCTTCACAGCCCAGGCCGTGAGTACGGCGACCTGACCGCATTGAACAGCTCAATGGCGATCTGGATCAATGTCACGGCACCCTCGGAGATCATAATGACCGGTCTCGTTCCGCACACAACGACAATAGTCTTTGAAACAGGCTGGAATCTCGTGGGTTTCACCTCCTTCGCGGCGGATTTCTCGGTCTCCTCGTTGAAGTCACAGATCCCAGTCCTTCGTGTCGAAGGGTTCAGCGGAACGGATGTCCCCCACCATCTCAGGGTCCTCGCTGACGCGGACCTGTTCTCAGCGGGAAATGGCTACTGGGTGAGGGCCGATGCCGACGGCATCGTGACCATTGTGAGCTGACTTGCCCGCGAGAAAACCATATTAGCGGAAGATGGCATACCCAGCCTGGTGAAACAGAAACAGCTCGAGATCAAACTGCAGAAGGCGCAGCCGTACGTCAAGCCATCCGCCAGATTCGAGCAGTACTCGACACCCGCCGAGATCGCATCGGACATGCTCTGGACGGCATTCATGGACGGGGACATTCAGGGCAAGAGGGTCGCTGACCTGGGCTGCGGCACCGGCATCCTTGGAATCGGCGCCTCTCTTCTCGGTGCGAAGGAGGTCTACGGCGTGGACATCGACGCACACGCCATAGAGGTCGCGATACAGAACGCTGTTAAGCTCAAGGCCAACGTCCATTTCGAGGTGATGAAGGTCTCCGACTTCCACGAGCCCGTGGACACCGTCATTCAGAACCCGCCCTTCGGGGCGCAGACGAGGCACGCGGATATCCCCTTCCTCATGACCGGCGTGAACGTGGCTGGCGTCATGTATTCCCTTCATCTTCAGGACAGTGAGGAATTCGTTCGGAAGAGGGCTGAGGTTCTCGGCTGCTCCGCCGAAACACTAAAACGTTATATATTCGTGATACCCCATACGTACGAGTTCCATACGAAGGAGAAGGTGAGTTTCGATGTCACACTCTTCAGATTCAAGAGAGAATGAGCCGCCAAAGGAGAAGAAACTGGTCTTCCCTGGCGATGAGCTCGCGGTCAGCGAGGAGTACATAGCAGGAGAAGGCACGCTCGATGAGAGGGGCAAGATATACGCCAGCACTGTCGGCATAGTAGAGCTCGACAGCAAGGAGCGCGTCCTCAGGGTGAAGGCCTTCAACCCTCCCGTCACGCTGAAGAACGGCGACGATGTGATCGCCATTGTGTCGGGAACGAGGGAATCGATGGGAACGGCAGACGTCGTTCAGGTCGAGGGAAAGGAGAGATCCGTGTCCGGAGACACGAACGGGTCCATTCACGTCTCGAAGGTCTCCTCGAGCTACACCAAGTCCGTCAAGGGAGAGTTCTATATCGGCGATTTCATACGCGCAAAGGTCATTTCGACAGACCCCTCACTTCAGCTAACGACAACAGGGAAGAGATACGGCGTTTTGAAGGGCTTCTGCACCCAATGCAGGATCCCAATGATAAGAAAAGGAAACACCCTGTACTGCGAGAGCTGCGATTCCACCGATCGGAGGAAGATATCCAGCGACTACCGTGACACAATGGTCGAAACGGAAAAGAATATGAAGCATCGCGAGCATATGGATGAGAAGGAAGTGCCATGAGCGACGAGACCAAGGAACTCCTAGCTGAGATACGAAGGATGCGCGCCGAGATCCAAGAAGTCAGAGACATCGTGAACACGCTCTTCAGCATGGTCATCGAGGTTGACCTCGATGAGGAATTCGAGGCCTTCCACGATCCGAAGTCCAACCCTTCTATGTACAACTGACATGCCGGGGGTTCTCGAATTCGTGCGACGCCACCGAGAGTGGCGGTCCGAGTGTATTAATCTCATAGCCTCGGAGAACGTGACGAGTGAAGCTGTCCGGGGGCTTCTGGCTTCCGATTTTGGCCACCGCTACACGTTGCCTCTGAATATGGATCTCCACGGCGTTTTCGTGGAGAACGCCTACAGGGGCACGAGGTATGTCGACGAGGTCGAGAGCTACGGCGAGGACCTCGCCAAAGAGATCTTCGAATGCGGTTTTTCGAGCTTGAAACCCCTTTCCGGTCACGTCTCCTCCATGCTGATGCTTCTTTCCTGTTGCAGAAAGGGCGAGACCATCCTGACCGTCAGCCCAGAGGACGGAGGGTACGACGGCTACGCCTCGGAGAACGTGCCGCAGATGCTTGACATGAAGTGCGAGTACCTCCCCTTTGACGGCGCCGCGGCGAACATCGATTACAGCATGGCAGCCGACAAGATAAGGGACATCTCGCCGTCCATCGTTGTCGTGGGCACGAGCTTCCTCCTGTTCCCTTACGACCTGAGGAGGCTCAGGGACGCGTGCAGCGACGTGGGAGCGACCTTTGGCTACGACGCCTCCCATGTACTCGGGCTGATCGCTGGCGGCGAGTTCCAGACCCCCTTCCAGGACGGCGTCGATGTGGTCATAGGCAGCACGCACAAGTCATTCTTCGGCCCGCAGGGTGGCATCTTCCTGACCACTGACGAAGGCATCTTCGAGGAGGCGAAGAAGAACATCACGTGGAGAGTTCTCGACAATGCCCACTGGAACCGCATCGCCGCACTCGCACTCGCACTCGAGGAGATGAAGAAGTTCGGGAAGGAGTATGCCCAGAAATGTGTCCGCAACGCCTCCGTTCTCGCAAAGCAGCTGCACGAGCACGGCGTCCCCGTGCGATATGAGAGCAAAGGCTTCACTCGATCCAGTCAGGTGTTGCTGGACAGCAGCAGGATCGAGGAAGAACTGGGCACGAGGATTAACGACCTGGCGATCAGGCTTGAGGAGTCGAACATCATCATCGATGCTGTCGGCAGAATGGGAGTCAACGAGATCACCAGGCTCGGCGCGGAAGAGGCTCACGTGTCGGACCTGGCATCTCTCATCTCACGCTGCATCTCGGGCGAGAACGTCCTTGCCGAGACCAAGAAGCTGAGGGAGGGGCTCTCCATCCAATACTGCTTCTGAGGTCCCCGTCAAGCGACAATATGATATTCGGTGATGCAATCTGACTCTCGTGAATGCAGACATGGAGAGATACAACCGTCAGCTCGTTCTTCCTCAGATCGGGGAGGACGGACAGCGGAAGCTGATCGGCGCCAGAGTTGTCGTGATCGGCCTGGGCGCTCTCGGCTCTCTCAGTTCCATCCTCCTCGCACGCGCCGGAATAGGGCACATCGTCCTAATCGACAGGGACGTCGTTGAGCTCGACAATCTCCAAAGGCAAGTCCTGTACGATGAGCGCGATCTTGGCGAGGCAAAGGCAGTCGTGGCGGGGAGGAGGATAGGAGAGATGAACTCGTCCGTGGAGGTCCAGCCCTTCCCATCTGACCTGATCCCGAAGAACGTCGATGACATGCTCGCTGGCGTGGACCTCGTCGTCGACGGCCTCGACAACATGAAGACGAGATTCGTCGTCAACGACTACTGTGTCAAGAACGACATACCGTTCGTCTACGGCGGTGCCGTGGCAACATACGGAATGACGATGACGATTGTCCCCAACAGGACGGCGTGCTTCGAGTGCCTATTCCCATCCCTGCCGCCCGCCGGGTCAGTGGCCACATGTGAGACCGAAGGCATCCTCAATACGGTCCCCGCGACGGTGTCCTCGCTCCAGGTCGCCGACGCAATGAAGCTCATCCTTGGAGGGGAAGTCGGAGGC
>JAJISH010000150.1 GCA_022848825.1 Thermoplasmatota archaeon | reverse complement strand
TCCTGTGGTTCTCAGGCAACTTTCCGGCCTTCCCTGAGAGCATGAACCCGGCGTACCCTTCGATGCTTGTAAGCGGGGTTCTGAGCTCGTGTGATATGTTGGAGATCAACCTGTTCTTGGTTTCCTCGGCCTGCTTGAGCTCTGTGATGTCAGTTGTCTGGAAGACCACGCCTGCGAAGTCCCTTTGCTCGTCTTTGAGCGGTTCCCAGGAGCTCGAGGCATACCACACTTCCCCATTCTTCCTCACTGCCTTGTACTCGAAGTTCCTGCCTCCAATTCCTTCAGAGAAGGTCCGGTCAAAGACCTCTTTTGTCTTCGGCTCGTCGTCCTCATGGACCCACCAGACGAGTCCGCTCAGCAGCTCCTCAGGAGTGTAGCCTGTGATCTCTGCGGAATTCGGGCTGACATACACATTGTTACCTTCTGTATCTGTTATGACGAGGAGACTGGGAGCTGTCTCCACGATGGTTCTGAACCTTTCTTCTGATTGTCGAAGGCTCTCCTCCGCCTCCTTGCGGTCCTCCTCCTGTCTATCTCTCTGCAGTCTTGCGTTCAGGATTGGAGCGATGCCGTTGGCTATGTTCTCCAACAACTCCACGTCCTTGTGGTCGTAGTCCGTTGCCTTGTTGCTGACCAGCAAGCTTCCTATGACTTCGTTTCGATGGATGATGGGCACATCCAGAGCCCGGGTGACAGGAATGTGACCCTTTGGCACCTTGAAGCCTCCGTTGGAGCAAAGCGTCCTCTTTTCCATGAGAGCCCGGCCCCATATACCTCCCCACGTCTCCCGGGGAAAGACGATGTCTTTGTCTTTCATCTGGCATCGGTCCCAGATGTCTCTGGTCATGGAGGGGCAAACGAAGGCTCCGTCTCGGCGGATGTATCCGAAGACGCCATACGTGCTACCCATGGCCTTCAGAACCAGATCAAGCACTTCCCCGTACATCCTCTCGTCCGAGATGGTGAGGAAGATCTCATCGATTCTGTTTCTGATCTCCAACCCCTGCTTGTACTCTCGCAGGGCCTCCTCGGCCTCGATCTTGGAAATGCCAAGAGCTAAATCAGCCGCCAGTTCCTCGAGGAGGCCGATCTCGTCCTTGTGAATGACCCTTCCCGTCTCGAAGCACACGTGGATGAGTCCGATGACGTGTCCGCTACCAGTCGTTATGGGGACGAGAACAGATTGATGGTCTACTTCGTAGTCGCAGCAATCGCATTCCCCGCACTCTTCCCTCGTGCTTCTGTACAACACACTGGACTGCTCTTTAAGCACAGATTTAACACACTTCGGGGGGTCACCCTCGCCTGTCGGGCTGGCCTTCCACTGCCTTCGTTCGTGATTCCCACGGTGGGCGACAGGACGCAGCTCGTTCGTGTCCTTGTCCAGATAGGCAATGGATATGTCCATGTATCCTCTCGTGTCGGCCAACGAATAGCATGCCCTCTCCAGAAGTGTCTTCTTGTCTGTTTCGGACGTAATGCACTGATTGACATTCCTGATGGCTAGGAGCAAAGAGTTCAGGTCTCCAAGGTGCCTTTCGGTCTCTCTAATCTCGTCCTTCAGCTCCCTGCGCTTGGTGACGTCCCTGACAATTGCCATGAAACCCATGACTTCATCACCCGATCTGACGAGATTGGCTGAGTAGTCTATGTCTATCTCTTCTCCTTTCCTGTTCCTGATGTGGAGGGGCAGAAGAACCTTCTTTCCGGCAAGGACGTCAGTGGAACACTTCTCGAGTTCCGATATCTGCTCTGGAGACAACACACCGATGTCTGGAAGACGCCTCCCCACCAATTCACCACTTGAATCCCCGAATATCCGAACAACGCTCTCATTGACATCGAGGATTCTCCCGGACGTGTCCAAGAACAGAATCCCGTCACTTGCGTTGTCGAACAAACTTCTGAACTTCTCCTCGGACCCGCTCAACCTACCACCACCACGAGAAACGACCATCGCAAGACTCGCTCTCGGAAGGTGCGTTCCCCCCATCCCCAAGAGTCCCGCAGCGTTTCGATGTGCTCAGGGAATCGTCCAATGACCCGGAAAGCAGACGCCAGAAGGCACCGAATCCAGCCTGAGGATCAAGGAACTCGAACTGTCCGAGGAGGAGGGGCATGATCTCGCCCCCCTCCAATCCTGGATTCGCACTACGGTCCATCTGTGTCGTTCTCCGTGTTGGCCAAGGCCAGACATTCTTTGCTCTTCTCATTGGAAGCTCGGCAATCGATGACTACGGCCCTCTTGATGCACTTTCCCTTGAATGTGTGGCGCAAATGAGAGGATTCCGCGCCTTTCAAGGCGATTGCAGCGATTCCTCTTTAATCTTTGTCAAATGCATTTCGAACGGGGAGACTCTGCTTCTAGCGATTTGGAAGCAGAATATCCATCGAGGTCTTGCTATGGGTTCAGGAATGAACCTGAACCCAATGGGGCGTTCTCAAGAACCTGTCTCAGGAGCAGTCCTCTTCTTCGGAGAGTG
>JAJISH010000015.1 GCA_022848825.1 Thermoplasmatota archaeon | reverse complement strand
ACGGAGGAGCGTGCCTTGCGGTCGAAGTTGACGAATCGCACATCAAGAGGAGACTGGAAGCAGGATTCTGCGACGAAATGGTTACTTCCCTCGACGAAGGGCTGGAGATCATCAAGAACGCGAAGGAAGAGGGAGAGGCGAAGTCGGTGGGCGTCATCGCCAACTGCTCGGAGACGCATCCTGATCTCGCCGAGACCGGAGCCTCCTTCGACGCGGTCACCGACCAGACATCCGCCCACGACGCACTGAACGGTTACGTGCCCGGCGGGCTGACGCTTCAGGAAGCCTTCGACCTGAGGGCCAGTGACTCGGAGAGGTATCTCGAGAGATCGTATTCGTCCATCGCGGACCACGTGCGCGCCATGCTGTCCCTCCAGAAGGCAGGCTCGGTCGTCTTCGACTACGGGAACAACATCAGGGGGCAGGCCCTGCAGGCGGGAGTGAAGAACGCCTTCGATTTCCAGGGCTTCGTCCCGTTGTACATCAGACCGATGTTCTGCGAGGGCAGGGGCCCCTTCAGATGGGTTGCCGTGTCGGGGGAACCTGAGGACATACTGACGACGGACAAGGTCGTGACGGAGCTCTTCCCCAAGGACAGGCAACTTGCCAACTGGATAGGGCTGGCGGAGGAGCATCTCCCCTGGGAAGGGCTGCCCGCGAGAGTGTGCTGGTTGGGATACGGAGAGAGGGCGAAGTTCGGAAAGAGAATCAACCAGATGGTCAGAGATGGCGATCTCTCGGGGCCCATTGTGATCACGAGGGACCACCTTGACTGCGGTTCCGTCGCCTCCCCGAACAGGGAGACCGAGGGCATGCGGGACGGCAGCGACGCGGTCGCCGATTGGCCTATCCTCAACGCGCTTCTGAACACCGCAGCGGGAGCTGACCTCATAGCGGTCCACAATGGAGGTGGAGTGGGAATCGGCTACTCGACGCACGCCGGGATGACGGTGGTAGCTGACGGCACGGAGAGCGCCGAGAAGAGGATCGAGCGTGTGCTGACGACAGACCCGGGCATGGGCATCATCAGGCACGCGGATGCGGGATACCAGAAGGCCGTGGAGTTCGCAAGACAGCACTCGATAAGAATTCCTTGAGAACCTGATGGATCGAGCCGAGCGCGGCGGTCCGAAGTTTTTATTGCAGAACCGCATTACAGATTGAATGCTCAAATTGAGAGCCAAGTCCTGGCTGGAAAAGGACGGTGCTTTTCTTGTTGGCGAAGGCAGAGCCAGACTGTTGAGTCTCGTTGAGGAGACAGGTTCGATTTCCGAGGCGGCGAAGAGGATGGGCATGTCCTACAGGCACGCGTGGGGGACGATCAAGGGAATCAGCGAGTCCGCTGGGGAGCGAATCGTGCAGTCGAAGAGAGGCGGGACGGGAGGAGGCCGCACGACGCTCACGGAGACGGGGAAGGAGATCCTGAGCGCGTACGAGGAGGGGAACAGCTCGGTTCAGACCTTCCTCGAGGGCGGGCCCAGACACCCGCGGGTCGCTGTCGACGGCATCTTGGTCACGAGAGGGAAGCTCGTCGCCATCAGACGGAAGTACCCGCCATTCAAGGGAAAGCTGGCCCTCCCAGGAGGTTTCGTTGAGTACGGCGAGAAGGTGGAGGATGCGGTGCTCAGGGAGTTCGAGGAGGAAACGAGCCTCAAGACGAGCGTCCAGCGGATGCTCGGGGTCTATTCGGCCCCCGACAGAGATCCCAGAGGCCAGGTCATCTCCGTCGTCTTCATTCTGAAACGGAAGGGAGGGAAGCTCATGTCGGGGAGCGATGCGGAGAGCATTGAACTCGTGGATCCTGAGCGGGCCGGAGATATGGCCTTCGATCATCCGGAGATCATAGGGGACTACGTGAGCCTCACAGATTGATGTAGAGCTTCGCCGTGGAGTCCCTGATGAAGGGAAGGAAGACCAACGACATGTTGTTGACGGTCATCGTGTACTGGATGTACTGCATTGTTCCCGGTTTCTCCGCCTCGTTCGTGAGTATCACGAAGTCCGCCAGCTTTTCCGCCTCGTTCTTGGAGATGTTGCAGGGCATTCTTGAGATCCCGCCGAAGTCCTTGTATTCGGCATAGCGGGGAGGGTTGTTCGTGAAGGCCACGGCCCACTTCCTGAATTCCTCGGCGGGAAGCTTCGTAGCGGGGATGTAGATGTCAACGTTTCCCGAATATCGACCGCCTCCACCTTCGATGAGCGTGGCCAGTTTATGGATGTAGCCCCCAACGACCTCGGAACCCAGTATGGAGACGTGAGCCGAGACCCGCCAGAAAGGCACGTAGACGTTGTCCGGGCGACGGGCATCTCGGGGACGAGCGATTTGAAACTCGACTTCCTTCGGCTTCGGGTCCCTCATGTGGATCGTGCCGCAGTCGCACGCGAACAGCAGGTCTTCCTCCCTCTGTTTGGAGACCAGCGGATGCCCGCAGCTCGGGCACTCAACTCTCGTCAGCTTCAGCTTCCTCACTCTCCCCAATCTGCTCTGGCGGCCTCCTCAGAACCAGGAAAGCTAGGAATGCGATCACGACGGCGGCCATCAGCACTAGGACCCACCAGTAGTCCCAGAGCTCCTCTCCCTTTTCGACTTGAGGGATTAGCGGATCCGGGTCAAGGCCATCGACAAGGCCATCGCCGTCGGTGTCGCTATCCGTGGGGTCCGTCCCCGCATCCTCCTCCTGGATGTTGAGGAACCGGTCCTCGTCTGGATCATCAACGCCGCTCTCACTGAGATCCCCGAAGTTATCTTCCTCCCAGTCGTCCTGCAGGCCGTCGTTGTCCAGGTCGCCCTCCGGGGATATCCTGACGAGAAGGACGTCCTCGTCGGAATTGCCGGCCGTGTCCACCACTTCCAGGACAACCTCGTAAGTTCCGACATCATCGAACGTGTACTGGGCCGTTTCGCCGGATAGAAGAATCTCCTCGTCCCCGGCAACGAATCTCCAACTGAATGAATGGATTCCAAGATTATCGGAGGACGCGCTCGCAGTGAACGAGACCACTTCGAACTGCTCCATCAGTATGTCACCGCCCGCCTCGGCATGCGGGTCCTGGGTGTCAGCAATCACAAGGACAGTGACTGTCGCGGAGTTCCCCGCCAGATCGAAGGACTCGACGGTGATCGTGTTCTCGCCCTCGGAAAGACCGACAAGGGTCTCGAAACTCCCGTTCGGCCTGGGATTCGTGCTCACGTCACCGATGAAGACGACCGCATCAGGCTCCGTCCTGCCCTGGACGAGTATAGATGGATGGGGAGTAATCGTGCCGTTCGAGGGTGACGTTAGGTTGAGTTCAGGCGCAATCGTGTCGTAGATGACCGTTCTCTCTTCGCGGGCTTCATTCCCGGCCGCATCCTTCGCGATGACGGTAATCGTGTTCTCGCCCGCCGCGAGACTCACATACCTCTGGAAGGTCCCATCCGGTTGGAGAGAGACAGAGAACCCGTTTACCTCCACCGCAGCTCCCGGTTCCGTTTGACCCTCGACCGAGATCGGGATCGTGTTGGTGTGAAGGTTGTCTTCGGGCAAGAACAGAGCCAGCGGAGGGGCGACGGTGTCGAGATGGACCAAGAGTGACGTGCTGTTCTCATTCCCGGCTTCGTCCCGGGAGGACACGTCGATCCAATTCGCACCCTCGGACAGAGATATGTCAATGGAGAAATCCCCCGCCACCGATACCAAGGCCAGGATCCCATTCACCGAAAGCGTGGCCCCCGGTTCCGTCGTCCCGGAGACGGCGACCGTGGGGATGCCCACAATCGAGCCGTTCTGCGGTGAGAGCACTTGCAGAGCTGGCGGGAAAGGGTCGAATCGGACGTTCAGCGGGACGACCGCCATGTTGCCCGCCAGGTCCGTGGCATCCACCGTGACGGCATTGTCACCGACCGAGAGTGAAACGATCTCGCTGAACGAGCCATCTGGGTTCACGGAGGATGGGGCACCGTTTATCCTCAGAACACTGCCGATCTCCACATCTCCACTCACGACAACCGAGGGGATGTTCGTGACGAGGCCGTCGTGCGGTTCAGTGACCGAGAGATAGGGAGCGTTCGTGTCGAGAGTGATGTTGATGATCTCGGTTCTTTCATTCCCAGCCGCGTCGATTGCCTTTGCGGGGATTAGATTCTGTCCTTCCACCAGGGCGATGTTGGCCGAGAACGAGCCGTCCGGCTGAACGGAGAGTATCGTGCCCGCGATCTCGACGGAAGCTCCCGGCTCGGTGGAGCCTTGGAAGAGCTGTGTGACAGTGCTCGTAATCGAGTTGTTCGCCGGGGTGTTGATCGCGAGTGGCGGCGGGACTGTGTCCAGCGTGACGTTCCTCACAACCATCCTTGTGTTAGAGGCCAAGTCGAACGCCTGGACCGTGATGAGATTCGGGCCTTCCACCAGGGAGACCGGAGTGTCGAAGTCCCCGGACGGCTGGACCGTGGTGGGAACCCCCTGAACGAAGAGAGATGCGTCTGGTTCCGTCCTTCCCACGACCTGCAGGGAAGGATTGTTCGTGATCATCCCCTCGGCTGGAGAGTAGACATCGAGAAACGGCGGTATCGTGTCCACGATGAAGCTCCACACTGTCGTGTTCTGGTCCCCGGAAAGATCGGCGATGGCCGCGGACACTGTGTGAGAGCCCTCGGCAAGAAGGAACGGCATGGGCCAGTCTATCGAGCTGTTCGTCACGATGGACCAATCCGTCACGTCAATCCCGTCCACGGTCATCTTCAGAGAGGAGATGTTCACGCCGGAACCTGTGTCCATGAAGTCGACGCCAATGGTCGGGCTGTTGTCCGATATGATCGAGTCGACGGGTGGCCTGTGGTTCAGGAACGCTGGCGGGGCGTCGAGAACCTCTGCGTGGAATGGTATCATGATGGCATCTGGAATATCAGGAGGACCGAGGAAGACGACCCCGATATAGTCCCCCTCCACAGAGGGGAGGGAATACGTGCCGTTGAAGTGCTTCGTATCGCCCGAGGCGATCGGTCCCGTCGGAACGTCGCTCACTGCAAGGTCGGTCCCCTGCACGACCTCGAAGTAGCCGTCGAAGGAAGAGGAACCGCCCGGGACGCTCCAACCATGGACCATCAGCCAGTACCGCCCGTCGGCAGGGAAAGTGTACATTATCTCCTCATGAGCGGTGTATGTGTACGAGGAAGCTACGATCTCCCCAGGGAAGTTGGGGATGCCATTGCCATTCGAATCGAAGAAGAGGTACAGGTCGATGTCCAGCCCGGACACTGAGCTGTCGACAATGCCCTTGATGTATCCGCCATCCGTGACGAGGAACTCCTGCTGCCAGCTCGAAGTGGTGGGATCGGAGGGGGTGTCCTGGAAGATCTGCTGCGAGGGGTAGTCCCAGGGCTCTACGACCCCATACGCGCTTATCGTCACTTCGGTGAAGTTGATCGTGGAACCGATGGTGAACTCCTGACTGCCGTTGAGGGCGGAGAAATCAGTGACCGTTCCCAGGTCCCAAGGGTACGGAGCCACGGAGAGTATCCCAACGTCTCCTCTGATATTGTTCCAGGGACCGCTGCCATCGTTCAGCACATTATGGAGGATTATCTCGTTCAGTCCCCGCTCCAGATCGATCGCGATGAGCTCGTACGGGTCCCCCGTCTTCGTTGAGTACTGGAACTTCCCACCGCCAACATAGACAGAAGACCCAGTCTCCTTCACTGTCATCGTGTACGGCCCGAACCGCTCTGGATTGGACGCGGAGAACCCATCGCTAGCATTTCCGAGAAGGAACACGTCGATGTCCGTCGGGGCGCTCTCCCAGCTCACGTTGACGAACATCTTCTCGCCCGGGTTGGCAACGATGGGGTCAACGCCTTCTATGAAATAGTACCGCCAATCACCTGACTCATACCTCCACCGCCAGTTGAAACCGCCTCCTACCCGGTCGTTCTGGTACAGGTCATCGTCCTGGGGAACGCCTCCAAAGCTGAAGGTCTTCGTATTCGGAGCGACGTTCACAGTAACGGGAACAACGGTCTCGAACCCGTCGTAGCTCGCGATGATGGACGCCTGATGTGTGCCGATCGGGAACGCATCGACTATGCTCGCAGTGGCGTTGAACTCGGCGGTCTCCCCCGGCCCGAGTAGAACAAGGTTCTGATCGAGCGAGAGCCAGTCGCAGTCCTGGTACTCGTACGCCGCGATCGTGAGATTGACAGTGACATCGTTCTGCGTCGCCCCGCTGACGCTGCGCCCAATCCCCAGGATGAGACCGTCGTGAATCGTCTGCGAGGGATTCTGTATCCTGAGCTCCAGTATGTCCCCGGTCTGGTATGCGGTGTTCATTATCTCGATCTCGGATGCAGGGCTGCTCTCGATCTCGCTGGAATCGATTATCCCGTCCATGTTGACATCATCCCAGTACAGATCGTCGTCATCGAGGTCGTTCCAGTCGTAAGCATTTATGGAGAAGACGTTGTTCTGGCCGTAGTTCCAGTCCCGGTCGAAATCGAGGTAGTCCCAGTTGAGCTTGACGACGAGGAGGGACGTGCCGTTCGGAACTTCATAGATCCCATTCTTCTTGTCGATTATCGGGATGAATTCATCTACTGTCCATCCATTCGCGCTGTCGTCAGACAGGCTGCGGAAGATGGACTGGGAATATCCGAACGTCTTCTTGTGAACGAGGTCGTCGAGAGAAACCGTCGTGGAGTTGAGCGGGTCAACGTTCTCGATTGTGAACTTGAATGTGTCGGTCTCGCCAGGATGCATGAGGTTCGCGAACGATTCGTATCGCACCCCATCGAAGTCCCCGGCAGACCAGTGAGGCGGGGATATGTAGATCCCCTGACGCTCGCTTGCCACGAGGGACGCTCTGCTCGCGTTCGCCAGCCCAGTTCCCTGCACGAATGGATCGTAGTCGAGGTTATCGGCAGTGGACATGAGTATGTTCTTCGCGAGCTGAGAGCCCGGGAAGTCACCGTGACCCTGCTTGTAGGCGTCGTAGAGCACAGCAACAATCCCTGCAGTGACTGGCGTTGCCAGGCTCGTGCCGCCCCAAAGCCGGACCGCATTGTTGCCGTTTGGCGGATTGTACGAGTTCACAGGGCTGCTGCCGTATGCCCAGGCGCCCACGGACAGGACGTCGGGATCCAGCTGTCCCAGGGCATTGGGTCCGCGGTCAGACCACGATATCACGTTTCCGTATGTGGAGAAGCTCGACCCCCACCAATAGCTCGTCGCCGCGCCAGCCGTGATGACGCCAGGACTGGATCCGGGTGAGACGACCGTTCCATAACCGAAGCCACCGTTACCAGAGGCGACGACGAAGGTCGCTTTGGGTGCGTAGTAGTTGGAGATCCAGTCGACCAGACGGGCGTCGTAGGACCAACCCTGGTTTATGATGTTGGAGTACCCGAAGCTGTTGCTCAGGATCTGGGCCTCATCGCCGGTCTCGGGTATGCCGTCATACCCCTCCACGGCGAAATAGAACCCGTCGTCCATGCTCCCGCCCTGATAGACGTTCCCCACGGCGACAATCTTAGCACCTCGGGCGGTGCCAGTGACGAGGCCTGCAGACGCGACGCCCTGCCCGGCGATCGCGGAAGCACACAGGGTTCCGTGGGATCCTGCGGCCTCGGTGGCGTCGTTTATCATGAAAGCCACGATGTCACCGTTGCCTGGGATTATGTTCGGAACGCCAATGGAGCTCGAGAGTATGTCAGCATACGGGATCGACAGCACACCATCAGCGATGAAGTAGACCAATCCTCCGGAGAGGTCGGGCTTTCCATCGCCCGTAACGTCCCTGACGGAGATCTCGTCGCCCTTCGTGACGGCCTTCTCATCGGAGAAGCTGCCATCGTAGTTGAGGTCCACATACACTGTATCATAGACCCCGGGTGTCGTGGAGTCGACAACGAGCACAGGCGGGCTGCCGCCATAACCCTGAGAGAGTCTCAGATTGTCATCGGGATGGAGACCATGGTGGTATGTTCCGGACGCGCTCACTATCCCGGTGACGTCGTAGCCAGTACCGTCAAGGATGCTATCCATGTTGCCGTCGACGTCGACAGAGGACGTATCGGAATACCAGTTGTTGCTTAAGGGATAACCGACTCCGCTGTTGAGGAAGTTCCTCATGGATCGCGAATCGAACGCGATTGGCCACCCGTAGTACGGGGATGAGACACTGGTGACCCTCGCCTGAGTCCCATAGAGGTCGGGATGGCCGAAATCGACCCCTGAGTCGAGGACAGCAACGTTTACACCGCCCCCGTCAAAGCCATTGCTCCACGCCTCTACGGATCCTTGAATCTCGACAACTCGCTTCATTTGCGGAGTGACAGGCGGTAGCCCGTTTCCCGCGGAGGTTGGCTCATACACTTCGATGGGAGTCGGCAGGACATATTCTGACACAGAGTGCACGCCATCCAAGTAAGAGATCTTGCTGGCGAGATAAGCGGGGATTTCCACGATTAGGTTACCGGGTCGTGTTCTAGGGGCAGGAGGAGTCGTGCTCTTGACCTCGCCCAGATAGTCCCAGACGAGACTCGGCCGGTCGGTGACGATGCTGACCTCGATCGTGTCAAATGGATTCGTCTTCAATATGTCGCGAAGGGCGCCATCGATTCCGACGGGAGCCTCGGACAGACTCGAAGAGGTTGGTACGGAAAAGCTGGGGTGTCCCGAACCAGTTCTTTCTCCCATCTCCCCCTCAGAACCTGCAGGACCAGATTCCCCGGTCCCAAGAGCGGCACCTGATGACGAGATGATTAGCGCTAGGATCACAACCGAGACGAGAGCTCTTGCCCACTTCATTTGACCTCCTCCAGGTATTCCTGAGTAGGGACTTCCGTTTATAAAAGCTTTGGCGGCTACCAGTTATCGAAGAAGGTCTCCATCAGGTCCTCTGCCGAGCTGCTGTATCTGAGTTTCCTTCTCCTTTTCTTCTTCCGTTTCTTGTAGGGCGATTCGATGTCTCCCTGGACGATCTCCGAACCGTGACGGAAGAACCTGTAGGAAAGGTACATGAGTCCGCCACCAGCGATCAGGGCGAGTATGGCCAGCTCGGATTCAAGGACGAGTCCGACGTACAGGCCGATGCTGCTCAGAAGGCCTCCCGCGGCTGCCCCACCAGTAGCCACGAGACCCTGGAACACCGGATCACCGGGCGCTCGCCCGGACAGTGTCCGCCCACTGACACCGTCCACGGTGACGAAATAGGACCTCTCTCGGTAATCGTATCTGACCATCCATATGGGATAGAATACCAAGAGGAAGCTGTTCGGAATGACATGAATCTTCTCGAAGGTCACCCTGGTGAGATTGACCGTCCCCCTCGCCATATCGCGGATGGCCTCTTCACCTTCACTCTCGGCGTCCGTCTTGGATGTCGTCACCTCGAAGGTCGGTATCTCGTCCTGTTTCGATATGACCTCACCGCTCAGGTTTCTGAGGGATTCGATGCCGATGTCGCCGGCATCACAAGCGATGTTCGTCCACGTGTAGTCCTGGAGGACCATCCTCTCCTTGTATTCCTTGGTCTCCGTGTAGTGCCCCTTGCCCGTCCTATGCTTGTGCACAACGTAACCGCAAATCCATCCTGCGGCTCGCGCGTTCAGTTTCCAGAAGGGGACATAGAGAGGGTAGATCTCCTTGACCGTTCCGACCTTGTCAAGGTCCCTTGCCTTGAATCCCTCATCGAACCATTTGGATACTGTTCTGAAGACCCTGTGTCTGTCCAACAGGTTCTTGTAGACAACGCTGCGGACGCCTTCCGAGTCCTCGACGTAAAGCAGTGAGTCGCAGTATGGACACGAAGTGGTTCTGGACGCATCAGCGACACCGACAGGTCCCCCGCAGGAGGGACAGCTCATCGCGACAGTGATTCCCATTCAACACCTCTCAATGCTAGAACTTCTTGGCTACATACACACTGCTCAGGAGCACCCCCACCAAGGTAATTCCTATCAGGATGGCGGCGAGATATGCATCGTACAGGAGGAGGAAGCCCTCGCCGAAGAAGGCCCCGAAGCCTATCAGCGAGACGGCCAGGTACGGTCCGGATCCCCGGACTGGGAACAGATCCGTGAAGACCTCGCCGGAAGAACCGTCTATCACGCAGGAGTATGATCTTCCCTTGAAGGAGTACTCCACCTGCCAGACGGGGAAGTACACGAGCGCCTGCTCGATCGGCTCGCCCGGCAGGGATGGGAGATAGGCAGACATGTCGAGATCTGGCTCGAGCACTTCTGCGTCCCCTGTATCGAACTCCTTGCCGAAGATCTTGATGTCCCCCGGGGGGACCTTGAGCGAGCGGAAACCGGGCAGGTTCGTGAGCTTGGCGGGTTCGACGAGCACGGACTCCGCGTTCCCGACCCGCCTCTTGAACATGTAGATGGGGAAGTACTGGCGGGACAGCCGCTGGACAGACGCCAGGCTGTCGAGGTTCTTCGCTTTCTTGGGCCCCGCTGCCCATCTTCTGAAAATCCCAATGGCCTGCTGTCCATCGCTGTAGAAGGGGAGAATGTGGTAGAAGTGCGCCCCGCTCTTGTCAATGAATATCCGTGAGTCGCAATAGGAACACTCCGCGATCAGTGTGCCAACGTCGTACTCCAAAGGTGCGCCGCATTTCGGGCAGTCGGTCTCTGCCATCCCTATTCGCCAGCCTTCGCACCGCACTCAGGACAGAACTTGGACCCAGCGGGAATGCTCTTGCCGCATTTCTCGCACTTCGCCATGCTTTGCATGGGCTTTCCACACTCGGGACAGAACTTGGAACCCTCGGGCACGAACTTGCCGCAGCCCGGGCAGTCTCCTCCTGGCTCCATCCGAGCCCCGCAGCTGCCGCAGAACCTCATTCCACCGGGAACCATCTTCCCGCACTTCGGGCAGGTCATCCCGGGTGCCGGAGCGCCCTCCTGCCTTCTCTTGGTTGCATCCATCATCATATATCCCATGCCGATGCCCGCTCCAACGCCGACACCTGCACCGGCCGCGCCTCCTCCACTCTCGGAGCTCGCCGCTTCCCTCATCGCCTGACCGGTCTGGTAGCCCACGTAGTCGGTGCCGAGGACCTGCATCGAAGCCCTCGTGTCCACCGCCTTCTGGACCTCCTCGGGCAACGATATGTATAGCCCCGATATGTTGTCGATTAGGACTCCGTATTGATCGAAATGGGGCTTCGATTTCTCCAGGACTATCTGCTCTATGTTCATCAGATTGGACGCCAGGTCCGTCACTCCCAAACCATTCTCCTTCATGTGACCGATGGCATCGTAGATGAGCAGTACGACCTGCTCCTGGATCCTGTCCTCCACCTCATCGCTCGCCTGGAACCCGCGCGTCCCAACGAACTCATTGATGAAGTTCTCTGGATCCTTGACGCGGAACCTCATCTCGCCGAAGAGCCTGAGGTTGACCATCCCGAACTCCTTGTCCCTGAACTGGTAGGGTTGCTTGCTCCCGAACTTCCCGTCGAAGGGCCTCCTCTGCAAGTAGTACACCTCTGCCTGCTGCTCGACGCCCGAAAGGAACTTCACGATGGCCCCGACAATCGGTGCGTTGATCGACGTCAGTGCGTATCTGTCCGGTCGATCGATGTATGCAAGAGCCTTGCCGTCCCTGTAGAAGACCGCTATCTCGTCCTCGCGCACAACGATGTTGTCATTCAGCCTTATGTTCCTGGGAACACGCCACATGATGTTACCAGACTTCTGTGCATCCTCCCACTTCAGTGTTACAGATCCAAACACGCTCAATCAGTCACCCCCGTTCCGGTTATGATCCTCATCCTCTTGTCCATGACGGTCTCGAACTCCTCGAGTCCGGTTCTGAGGCCCGATATCATGGTCGACATGGCTTCCCATTCCTTGGCCTCGGTCTCGCTCTTGAGTCGGCCCAGATCCGAGTCCATTCTCTCCACGCCTTCCAGGAGAGACAGGTCATACTCGTAGAGCATGTTGAGCTCCCGAACGTCCACCCTGATCGCGGGGGATATCCCAGAGTACCCCTGCTCGGCGTGCCGGAGCTTGCCCTCGACCGCCTGGAAGGAGCTCAGGAGAGTACCGAGTTTCTCAAGATTCTTGGTCTCATAGGTCTCGACCAGCGAGGCTCGGCACTTCTCGCCCTTGGACCGCAAACCGCGCAGCCTGTCGGCAATCTGGATTCTGAGCATGTTGTCGGCGGCCCTGATGTCCTCCTTTCTGCGGTATCCCGCAAAACCTGGCACGAGAAGCTGGATCCTCTTCAGGAGGCCCCTGTCTTCCTCAACTCTTTCCCTCAAATCGGGCATTATCTCACCTGCGACAAGAACTATATCGTAACTTATGAAGGTTTTGGGTGGGTGTCTCCAGCTGAGAGGATTATCGCACGAGCTTGGACACGACCAGCCAGAGACCAGCCACGACAATCAGAAGGGCGAAGACCAGCTCCAGCTCGAACACTATCCACTTCAAGTAGACGGCAAACATGAACATGCCAAGGATGATCAGCACAAGGCCCCAGAAGATGCCCGTCCCCTTCGTCAATACCTCGGTGCCATGCCTCTCGTCGCGCTTCCACTCCGTCATCGACGAATAGAACGTGCTGCCCGCATAAATCCTTTGTGGAGGGGGCGAACCGAAGAGATAACAGAAAAAAAGGGCCGCTCAGAAGAATCCGAACGGCCTTGTTGTGGAGGGATGCTTGTAGAACAATGTGCACAATCCCTATATATCATTTTTCGATTGGCCTGGATTATCGATTGATTCGCCTCCATCTCCCAGACTATCTAACGGAATGCCCGGAGAATGGCGAGGAGTCGCACAATATCCCATTTGCGGGGGTGTTTGTTCACCTTCAGGATGGGGTTTCGGTCGGATTCTCCCTCGGAGTACGAATCATAATCATATGTTCCGGAACAGAGTCCGTACGAATAAGTGAAAATAGCAGTTCGAACATGGTGTGCCTGATGACAACGGTGATTCTCGACACGAATGCCCTGATGATGCCATTTCAGTTCGGGGTCAACCTCGACCTAGAGCTCGAAAGGCTGTTCGGTTCATTTGAGATTCTCGTGCCTTCACCTGTGGTCCGAGAGTTGACGTCGCTTGCTCCCAAGGACAGAATCGCGCGAAGCGCGCTAAGACTGGCCAGGAAGTACAAGACCGTGGAATCGGAAGGTCAGACGGACAAGGTTCTCGTCGATCTCGCCAAAGACCTGCATGCGGTTGTCGTGTCAAATGACAAGCTTGTGATACGCTCCCTGGAGAGGGAAGGCTTGCCCTACGTACGGCTCAGGTCCCGCTCTCATCTGATCCTCGAAGGTTCACTGTAGCAATCTATTTGTTTTCCCTGCGCGATGTGGAGCCGTGAAGCACGGTCAAATCGAGGCTCTGAAGCAACTGGCCTTGGCTGGCGCCGCGAAAGGGCACACGGACATCACCTCTTCTGAGCTCGGCAAATCGATGGGAGTGAGTCAACAGACGGCCTCTAATCGGATACTGGAGCTTGTCGAGCTCGGCATGCTCACGAGGGAGACAGTGTACCGAAGGCAGAGGATTCGGATCACGGACAAAGGGCTGGCTGTCCTGAGAAAAGAGTATATGGATTTCAGGCGGCTGTTCGAGGCCTACGACAGGCTCACGATCACGGGGGAGGTCGCCACGGGGAGCGGGGAAGGGAGGTACTACCTGCAGCAGAACGAGTATAGGAAGCAGTTCGAGAGGATACTGGGCTCGACCCCCTTCGAGGGTACGCTCAATCTGCGTGTGAAGGGTCGAGAGGCGGGGAAACTGACACTGCTGGAATCTCTGGACGGGATTCTCGTGAATGGCTTCAAGTCAGAGGGCAGAACCTTTGGGGACGTGAATTGCTTCCTTGCAGCAATCCGAGACAAGAAGTGTGCCGTCATCATTCCCCTCAGATCGCATCACCGAGGGATTGTGGAGGTCATTTCGACCCAGAGGCTCAGGGACGTTTTCAATCTGGATGATGGTGATTTCGTCGCAATCGACATCGACGTGAGCTCGAAAGCCTAATGATTCCGAGATCCAAAGCAGCAACCGTGTGAGTCCTGATCCCTTTCCGAGCTTCGACCTGAACCCCGTTGTGGCGTCGGACGCCATGGACCACGTGTTTGTGTCGGTCGGGAACTGCACGATCACGCTGGATGTCTCGGACGATGATGGTGGACTTGCCACGCTGACACTGGATGTCACCATCTGATTCAGAACTTCTTCGTGACGTGGTCCAGGACAGACTCGAAAACAGCCTTGCCGTCTCCATTGTCTGGAACATTCCGGGTCCAATCGGCCTGCTGAATCCCGAGGTACGTCCTCTCTGGATGAGGCATCATTCCGAAGACGTTGCCCTCCGAATTGCAGATCCCGGCTATGCCGAAAAGCGATCCGTTGGGGTTCCAGGGATATCCGGCGATCTGACCCTCGGCATCGACATATCGGAACACGATCTGGTCATTGTCCTTCAACGTGTCCAGCAGCTCCTTCTCGCGGTGCTTGGGCAACATGAACTTCCCCTCTGCATGGGCCGTTGGAGCCTGGATTATCTGGCCCCGCTCGAGCTTGGTCGTGAAGATGCACTTGCCTTTGTTCCAGTTCTCCAGCAGAGTTGGACGGCATTCGAACCGCCCGGAATCGTTCCATCCGAGGGAGGCCGTGGGATACCTGCTCATTGTCGACTCGATTCCGGGGAGCACTCCGAGCTCTACAAGGATCTGGAAGCCATTGCAGATTCCCAGAACTGGCTTCCCTTCATCGATGAACTGCACGAGCTCGTCCTCCATTCGACTCTTCATCCGCGCCGCCAGTATGGCGCCTGCTCTGACGTAGTCCCCGGACGAGAAGCCCCCGGGAATGACGAGAATCTCGTAGTCTTCTAGCTTCCTGGTCTCCTCGGGCTTGGTGTCCTGTCCCAGCAACTGTTTGAGATGGACAATCTCAGCGGAAGCGCCCGACCTTCGAAAGGCCTGGGAGGTCTCCGCTTCACAGTTCGTCCCTTCGATGATGAGTATGCAGACCTTCACATCCTCGACCTTCAAGGTGTTCCCCCCATGTAGTCATAGATGGTCCGCTTCCACGCTTCGCTCAGGTCCTCCAAGAAGATGCCCGCCTTGACGTTCGAGTCCGCAATGATGACGCTGCTTCCCTTCACCATGCCCAGTTTGCGGACCGGGACATCCGACACGATATCGAGGAACCTGTCTTCCTTTCCGCGCCAGACCTCGGCAAGCCACCTCGTATTGCTCTCAGAGAACATCTTGACGCTTGTGGGGACTCGCTCTGTCTTGGACAGATCTATGAATGCGCCCACGTCTCCGCCCAGAGCCATCTCCGATATCGCGATGGCGATGCCGCCGTGGGAGATGTCATGGCAGGATGCTATTGTCTGCTCGTTCACTGCCCGAAACACCGCGTGTAGGCTCTTCTTCAACATCCCCACATTCACGTTGGGAACCGTGCCCGAGTGTCCTCCGAAGACCCGAAGGTACTCGGAGCCGCCCATCTCATTCTTCGTGTCTCCGATCAAGAAGATGGGGTTGTCCTGCTCCTTGAGGTCTGACGTGATGCATCGTCTCACATCTGGAACCTTCCCCACGCCCAGGACGACGGGCGTTGGCGGAACATGGCCGTGCTCGGTCTCGTTGTAGAAACTCACGTTTCCCGAGGGAAGAGGAAGACCCAGATGAGAGGCCACGTGGCCGATTCCGCGGACGGTCTCCCTGAAGAGTCCGAGTCTGTCTGGTTTCTCTGGATTGCCGAAATTCAGGCAATTCGTGAGTGAGTCGGGGAAACCTCCAACGGCCGCGATATTTCTGCACACCTCGTCAACCGCCGACATGCCACCTCTGAAAGGATCGATTTCCGAGAAGGTCGGATTCGTAGCGGTCGCAACGGCGAGTCCCCGAAACGTGTGCTCCAGGGGTTTGATCACCGCGGCGTCTCCGTGGCAAGCGTATCCCATCTTGCCCTGGAGGGGCTTCACGACCGTGGCCCCTCTGACCTCGTGATCGTACTGATGAATCACCCAAGCCTTCGAGGCTATGTTGGGCGAGGATATGAGCTTGAGAATGGTCTTGCTGTAGTCCTCTGGCTCGTCGGGGATCGCTTCTGGCTCTTCCAGATACCGGGTGTCATGGGTGTATTCCCGGCAGTACTCTGGGCCCGCCGTGTAGAAGTCCAGGTCAAGCTCTAGAATCTTCTTTCCCTCGTAGAGCACACGGACGATCCTGTCCTTGATGACACGGCCAATGGGGGTTGCGAGGACGTCGTACAGCTTGAAGAGGTGGAGGACATCGTCCACCTTCTCCGGTGCAACCGCCAGCATCATTCGCTCCTGGGATTCGCTGATCCACATCTCCCAGGGTTGAAGTCCCTCCTCCTTCAGCGGAACCTTCTCCAGGTTCACTTCGGCTCCAAAGCCACCCGCGAGAGCCATTTCCCCGACGACGCAAGATAGTCCTCCCCCGCCGAGGTCCTTCATTCCGTTGAGGAGTCCCCTTTCCGCCGCCTCCAGGCACGTGTGGATGAGGGGTTCCTTCGTTATCGGGTCGCCCAATTGCACCGCCCCGCCCATCCATTCCTCTTCCATGTCCTCAGTCAGCTCAACGGACGCGTACGTCACCCCGTGGATGCCGTCCCGCCCAGTCCGTCCGCCGACGAGGATGAAGACGTCCGAGTCGGTCTTCACGGCATTCTTGAGGATGTTCTTCTTCTTCGCAATCCCCACACAGCCAACGTTGATGATGCAATTGCCGAGATAACCGTCGTGGAAATGGACGCTGCCTGAGACTGTTGGTATGCCGATCCTATTGCCGTAGTCCCTGATGCCCGCGACGACTCCTTCGAACAGATATCGAGGATGCTTGACACCCTTCGGGAGCTTATCATGAGGAAAATCCAGGGGGCCGAAGTGCAGTGGGTCGATGAGGGCGACTGGCTGGGCACCCATGCACAGGACATCGCGTATGATTCCCCCGATCCCGGTGGCCGCCCCGCCGTAGGGCTCAACCGCGCTCGGATGATTGTGGCTTTCGATCCTCAGGGCGTAGGCGTGGTCTTCATCGAAATCCACGACGCCCGCATCTCCTCTGAGGATCACGGACGGCGTGTCGATGGACATCAGGTACTCCTTGAGAAACACCTTGGACGACTTGTAGCAGCAGTGCTCCGACCATGCCTGTCCGATTGACTGGAGTTCCACATCTGTGGGCTCCCTCCCCTTGCCGCGATAGTATTCCTGAACCCGCTTCATCTCAGCGAGGTCAAGGGCCAAGCCGCCTTCATCACTGAGCAGGACCATATCATCGTCCGAAGCGTCCAATAGGCTGACAAAACGGATTTCGGAAGAGAACTCCTCCAATTCCCCATCCTCCTGATGTCCCCTGTAACGCAGGGCACTTACTTAAGGATTCCACAGCCACCGGGCGGAGGGGTGACCTACTCGAATCGGATCTGGTAGTCATGGATGACGGGGTTAGCCAAGAGGCGATGGCACATCTCCTCCAGAAGGTTCTCGGCCCTTACCCTGTCCTCCTCCTCAAGGTCGATCTCGAAGAGTCTTGCGGACTTAACATCAGTTGCGGTCTCGAAGCCCAGAAGCTTCAGCGCCTTGAGGGTGTTCGATCCCTCAGGATCCGCGATCCCTTTCTTCAGATGTATCTCAACGAAAGCCTTCACCATGGAATCACTCTGGCGAGATAGCGCGGCTGCCTAATATTGTTTCCTCATGCGACCAGGTAGGACTGCTGAATGAGCCGCCAAGCGGAGTCCACCTGTTCCTCTTCCCTCAGCCAGAACCTTGTACGGAACCAGCCCCGGCCCTGGTTGAGCGGAACGGGTTGTGCGAGGCCTTCTGGGTCTTTCAGCTGATCGAAGGATGGTAGGATGAAGACGTCGATGTCGCTCTTCTGCAACCTGATCTCGACGAAAACCTTTCCCTTCTTGATGCTTCTCACCGAGATCCAGTACTTCATCACTCTCTCTTCGAACCTGTCGCCGTTGGACCTCTCGCAGACCTCGATCCTCTCCCTGAGCATCAGGTAGAGCTCCCTTGCCCTGTATCCGCCGCGGCTGATAGCATCCACTATTCCACCTTCCGCATGATGAGGAGGTACTTGAAGCCCCTGAGATAGAAGTTGTACTTCAACGCCCGCCTCTGCCAGAGCTCGTTGTTCGTGCGCTGATTGTGAATCCTAACAGATACTATGTCGACGGGCTCGAAATGACGTGCGAGCACTTCGAACAGCCTGAAACCCACCGGTGTGAACTTCCTCTTCCGGTATTGGTCAGCGATGAGCCAGCCCAGGATCCCGCCTTTCTTGAGCGTACGGTGAATCTCCTTGACAACCTTCTCCAGCTCCACGAAAAAGCGCTCATCCTCGCATGGAATCTTGCCGATGCAGTCGGGGTGGTTTGAGTAGTGGATGTTGTCGCTGTAAGGTGAGTCCACGAAGTGGAGGTCCACGCATTCGTCCTCCAACGGGAGGCTTCGTGCATCGTTCTGTATGATGTCGCTCCGTATGGCGGCGATGTCGTACCCGATGACCCTCCTGTTCTCCTCTCTGGCGACGTCGATCGTGGTCCCACTTCCCGCCATGCAGTCGACCACCACGTCGCCGGGCTCAGTGTGTCTCCAGATCAGGTGCCTTACGACGAAGGCTGGAGTCACGCCTGAGAACCTGTTGTCGCCCTTCTTCTTCTCCCCGTAGCTCTGGTAGGGGTAGTCCCAGAGCGTCGTCGTCTCGGGAGTGAAATCTCGCCTATGATTCTCATCGATCCTCTCCTCTTGAGCACCCGCATCAGGCACGATATCCCTCCCCACAGGGTACGGACCGCGGGACAATCAAGCTTGTGACAACAAGCAAGTTACTTCCAAATGGGGAGAATCGAGGAAATGCCTGTTGAGACAGTAGGATACGCGCCGAAGAGATGCCGTCTCCACGCGACAGAGTTGCTCATGGCTGCGCCCGACGGTATCGGAAGGGTGTCTCGACTTTCCTCGCGAACGTCAGATAGCCCGTATGACCCAGCATCTTGAAGCTGGGCCTCGTTCCCATCTCTCCGACAACCATCGCCCTTTCGAGAATCTCAAT
>JAJISH010000149.1 GCA_022848825.1 Thermoplasmatota archaeon | reverse complement strand
TTGCATCATCGTCGACGTCGCCCGTCAACGACTGGAAGCAAGTCGAACAGGAACAAACGCCGCTTGAGTCAAAACGACTTCAGCGACTAGTCGTATGTGCCATTAGACCCTCGTCTCACCAAATGGATTGCCCTTCAGTTTTTTTCCTGTATATGGCATCCAGCTCGAGTCGTCCTGCCAGTCTGTCCGTTCCACCAGAGCGCACAAAAGCCTGGTTCCGAAGCATGTACGGGGGGTCTTTTCCAACTTCGACGGTTATCAGAAGAATCTCTTCACCACGGTGTTTTCTTCTGGCAAAGCGAATCTCGGGGAGTGGTTGGATGGAGTCGTCAATAGAGTTTCTTATCCTATCTTCGAGCTTTGGGTCCTTGACCCCGACGATAGATCCGTTGTCATCAATGCCAACCATGATTACGCCTCCTTTGGTGTTAGCAAACGCTGACACAGATTCATGAAACTCGCCGGGCGCACCTGGATTGAACTCTCTCTTGAACTCTACGAACTCGTTCTCTCCTTGTCTGAGGTAGACGTCAATGTCTCCTTCGTGAGCTGCAAAAGAGACCCCTGGCTCGAGGGCCTGGCTTCCTGACCAATAACTACGCCAATCCAATCCTTCTGAGGTCTCCCTGTCGACCATGTAAACCTCAACGTGATCTGGTAATGAATGAATGGGCAAGACCACCGTGTCATCTCCAATGTCGAAATCAGACTGCGTGAGTTCGCCCTCGAGCTCGACGTACCATTTCCCAAGAATCTCATCTGTCTTGGCTTGCCTCGTCTGCGCATCTATCCGCAACTTGTCTGCTCCTATCTCCAGATCTCCAAATCGAGCTCTGAAATCTGGAAACGCAACATTCACGCCAAGAGTGCCGCCATATCCCCGAATGTTTACCCTACCGAAGCAGAGCCAATCTCTTTCCGCCGAGGATAACTGAGGATAGAGGGGCTCATCTGCCGACAGAAGGGGACCATCCAGATACGTGTTTCTGCTTTGAGACGCGTTGGAAGCGAAGAAGTGGCATGGCCAGCCAAGGCTCGCTGGGCCTTCCGAGGAACTCAACCCAGTCGGTTTGAGGTCGTGGGGCTTGATGTCAATCTCTTCTCCGTCAATCCGACAGCCCTTTCCTGAGTAGAGATCGGTGACTGTTCTCTGAGCCTTTGCCATGGTCAACTTGCGTCTAGTCAGCTTGCACTTCCCGTAGTCCTTCTCTTCTTCTTCAACACCCTTCAAGAATCCCTTGTCACCGAAGAGAACCTCAATCTTACTGATGGCTGATCCATCCTCGTTCGATACCAGAGAACTGGAAACTAACGCACCAGAGTATTGGCTCTTCCGTTTCGCCATGACCTCCTTTACGAGTTTCAGCGATTTCTCAAGTTCTTCCGTCACAATCCTCCCTCCCTCTCGCCAGTGTCTCAAGAGTCATAATAGACTTAAGTCTTTCTCATGTGGGGAGATGGAACAGGCATCCCAGGGTCTGCTCGGAGAACAGTAGAGATAAATCCGCCTGTTGTCATATCAACGCCATGAACCACTATGTTGGGATGCTCAAGATTGAGCCAGCGGTGAGACTAAGGAAGGCCCTCGAGCTGTCATTCCACGGCACACAGTCCGGTAATCCGAAGGTTCACATGAGGGATATCTTGATGAAGGACGAATTCGGAACTGAGTATGAATCGGGTATTCAATTCGGCGTCGAGGTTGAGGCTGAAGATATCGAGCAAGCGAGACAACGAAGTGGAAGGATTTCCGACTCCCTTTGCACATTCCTTTCTTTCTTGACTGGCATCGCCTTGCCTGTTGTGGAGACCGTTGCCATTCTTCAGGCGGGAACCGAGGAAAGGGAAGGTCAAGAGTATGTCCAGTTCTTTGAACCTCCTCTGGCAATGACCTCCCGCAGACAGTTAGATGTGAATGACCTACTAGGAATCCTGAACTCACTGACTTCATGCAAGGATGAGTGGAGAGAGAGAATACAGAGAACGTTACGGTGGTATCGCAGGGCTTCACTTGAAAAGGACGTGATAGATAGCTTCACTGCCTCATGGATCGCAATGGAGACTCTAAGTCCCCCTCTTGCTGAAAAACTCGCACTCAAGGAGCCCGCCAGGAAGTGCCAACATTGTGGTGGGAAGTTGGCATCTGGAGTTCAACTTGAAGGACTGAAGGTCTTCTTCCAGGAGAACATGCCAGAAGGAAGAAGGTTGTTCAGGCGTAGCTACGAGCTTAGAAACAAGCTCCTTCACGGTGGCGGAAAGATTGGAAAGGAGATCAAGAGAGCAAGGGAGTTGCTCCCCAAGCTTAGAGAAGGAGCTGTGAAAGCAATATGCTTCCTTCTCGACTTCACACCGAATCGAAGGATCCCCACGGCGATTCTTGACCCGGATTTACCCTTCAAGATGTCTCTAGAAACGGAAATCTTTAGGCTGGAGGATGAGCCCCTCGAGAAACTGGGCGAATTCCCTGTCTTTGACATCCATATTGCCCGCAAGGGTTCCTTCCAGAGTGAAACCGAGAACCTTGGCGAGAACGTCCAACTCACCCTCGGCGGGGTTCTCGCAAGGAAGGTCAGGATGTCAAGGACCTTCAAAATCTCACTCACAGCTCCTGAAGTTAAGCTCGACAATGTCGAGATTTCCAGAAGGAAGCCAAGTTCCTGAGCATGACTTCATAGTTCTCGTGATTCCTTCTGGTCGGAAGTTGAGGAATATCCAGATCCTAGCACAGGCGCTTCGCGTACACAAACCAGGGTGGATGGATTACCGTTAAGGACGGTGCGGGCGTCCGTTTGTCCGTTTCCTGCTTCTTCATCGAAGGGGGCCGTCCCTTCCGAGAGTGACCAGTCGTCTTTCCGAGATAACTCCAATCGTTCTCTATGAAAATCCTTGCCTTCTCTGGTGGAGCGAGATCTAGACAATCCAATCCAACTACCCTCGAATCATAGAGTTCTTCCCAGTATTGAACGGCACAATGTTCCGCGAGAGCCACAATTCTGATCCCCATCCCCCGACCCTGGAACTCTGGAAGGACGAATATCCTACCTATGTTGACGAGTTCATTAAGTCGCTTCCAATACGGAGAATCGCTGCGCGGGAAACGACCCTTCGACCTGTATTTGTACAGGCCAAAGAACCGGTCTCTGCAACTGACATGTGGTATCGTGTTCCTCAAGACGAAACCGCCGACCCATCTTCCGGAATCGCAGAACACAAGCCTTAGGAACCTACCAACCGGGTGGCATGCTCCGGCATAATGTAGGCGGTCTAAGTTTTCGTTGAATGCCTTCGATTCCTCCTCTTCGACTGGCCTGGCCGTCAGTCGCATCACATCACCTCCTCAGACATCTCACTTCTTGAAGTACAATCCCGTAGCCCCCAGGATAGCACCAGAGATGACAGCTGTTATCTTCAAAGTAATGGGCAACAGCGCAGCAAGCCCCTCCAAAGCTAGACCGACAGCGATGAGCTCCACGGGTATCGCAGTGCGGGTGGCTATTTGGCTAGCGGAAGGCGCAACCTTAACAGGTATGGCGGCACCGGGAACATGGAGGAATGTTGGCTGCGGTGGCTTGCCCACCGAAACTGGCACTGGTGATGGCAGGATAGAGATGGCACTGACCGTTTTCTCATTGGCTGACTTGAAACTGAAGTCAACTCGATCATAGAGCCCGGTGATAAGGCATTTCCGAGTTGTGCCTTTGGAAAACGGGCCCTCGAATCCGACTGAAAAGGATCCGACATCAAGATCGCGATCGCTTGCGTATGGCACCACTACGAGGAGCTCGAGAAGGTAATTGGTGTCCACATCCAGGGCGAAGCCAGACCTATCCGATTTGCGTTTAGCGGAATTTCCAGCTATGTCTACGATGTCGATGAACCTAATGAAAATGGAGCCCGCGACCTTGTCGAAGGCTGCGGACTGGCCTTTCACTAGCAGACCGACAAGGATGGCCCAGTGGTCTGCCTCTTGGTTAGATGCGCTCTTATCTACAGGCGCCGCGAGGTCTGCTTCAGTTACGAGAAGACCCTTCTCATCCGCTGGAACGCCAGTGGATATTGCCTTGGAGTAGTGATCAGGTCCGTACGTTGCTTCATATCTCACGAAATCCTCGACGGAGAAGTGGACGAAGGTGTATTCCCCCTGTAATTCGACCTCCCTTATCTTCACATACCTCAGTGGAACGTACAAGTCCGGGTTGGAGGACTCCTTCATGCATACGAGAGCCTCGCTCCCGCGCCAGTTCGATATCGATTCGCGAAGGCGCTTCGGTATCCATTTCGATCTGTAGCGAAAGGGCCGATCGTAGTTGATTCCGCGGGGCCAGAGCATGAGTTTCGACGCGTTCTCATAATATTTCTGGTCCCCAAAGAAGCAGAGTATATGGACGCGCAAATCGGTTGCACCTCTCTTATGGTGAACGCTCAGCGACTCCTTAATAGTATCTCAAGGTGGCAATCGAATTCGCTTAATCCAATCGTGGCAAAAAACCCAAGTCACCTTGGGGACAATCGGCTGATCGAGTGTCCTCAGCGAGCTAGTTGCCACGCGTTCTCGTAGAAAAATGTCGCAGAACGAAAAGAAGTACGACAAGTCTTTGCCTCGCCACAAGCTTTTCATACCTCTGGATTCATTCTCTCTCCGAGGCTGGGACTGAGACTCTCTGATTGTCGCGATCACTAGAGGTCTCGGACAAATCTCGACCCCGAGATTCCAGCCTCTCTGTGAGGGATTGATTGGGCGGGATATCAGGAAAGGCCAAAGCCATTGGTATTGTGTGCGTGCTTCTTGCCATTGCTCTAACGACTGCCTACATCTTCCACGGAATGTTCGCCGTGTATGGTGTGCTGCTCATAGCTGTGACCATTGCTATGCTCGCTCTCATTTACTTCTTCATTCAACTGTTTGGGGATTAAAGCGGAGGGTCGGCTTACATGAGAGGGATTGAGTGAAGAAATGGGTAGCTCTCGTCGGATTCGTGATGTTTCTAATAGCGATTGCATTGTACTATCACTGGTACAGTGTGGGAGCCATGCATGAGAATCTAGCCTGCACCATGATCTTGCTCCTGTATTTGGGAATACTCTTGGTTATTGCGGGTGCGAGGGCAATTGACCTGAAAGGAACTAGCAGAGAGTGGGTGAACGATGAAGGGACGGTCCTGTCAGAGGAGTCCCGGTCGGTCTATCTCAAAGGATCCATTGGCGTGGTCTGCGCGATTCTCTCCCTCGCACTCGGATCGGCGGTTCCACTCCTGGGCGTAACCCTTGGAATCCTTGCCATATTCTTCGGTGTAATCACCGTGAACCGAAGAGTGAGATACGGTAGGGCTCTGGGCATCATGGCCTCATTACTCGGACTTGCGGGGTATTTGATGGTCTTCTATTGGTGAACTTCTGAAGGAGTTGCAGGAATGAAGGGGATTGAGTGAGACGCAGATGGTTGATTACGGGATATTGGCCAACCATCGGACTCCTGGTCACATGGAGTGCGCTAGTGTCGTTGCCAGTGCACACGAATCTGAATCTGGCCAAATGGGCGCTGGCCGGAAACATGATCGTGGGATTCATATTCGGTTTGGCATTTTGGTATCTCTCTGAGCGTCACGAAAGGCTGGAGGGTCTTTATTAGTGGGCCTACTTATTCGTTTTCACTTTGTCAGGGATACCAATGGGGTTCATTGTTGTCTCAATGCTTCCGACGGTTTGGGCCATTCCAGTTGCCGTTCTTGGAGGCGTCCTAGGCATAGGTGTTCTATTGTATGGTTGGAGAGACCTTAGGAGTGGGACGAGCCCGTTCACAGGCAAATGAGCAGTCCTTCTCGCCTCTATCTCAAAGGCTCTGAGGAAACGGTCGCACTGCATAGGGGGGCACGACATCCCTCATCCGAAACGATTTCATGTGGGAGGGGCGACATCTCTCGAGAGCAGAACCACTACTGTAGAGGCAGTGGCAACTGCAGCCAGGACGGGAATCGACAGCACAAGGACGATGCCCCACATATCGGGTGTCTCCTCCACCCCTGTCAGAGCGAACTTGACCTTCTTCTCCATGAAGCTCGTGCTCTTGAGACCATCGCCCTCGTATACGATGTATCCCTGAGGGTCCACCACCACGAGTTTGGGAATGGCGGTCACATCATAGAGGTCAGAGATGCCCAGGGTATCCACAGCGAACGTCCATTCGGCACCGAGGTCGAGGGCCAAGGCCTTGAGGTCTTCCGGGTCCTCATAAGAATCCACACCAATTGAGATTATGGCCAGTTCTTCCTCCGAGAACTTCGACTCGAGTTCCACCAAGTTATCGATCTGCGTGACACATGGGCCACACCATACGGCCATGAAGTCGAGGACGACGGTCTTTCCTGAGAAGTCTGAGAGCCAGAACTGATGTCCGTCCACATCGACCAGGGCGAAGTCGGGGGCCAGTTCCTGCGCGTGGGAGAACTGTGCCGCGGTCAGGGCCAGTAGCCCGGTCAACATGAAGACTATTATGCCTCGCGAAGCACCCTCCGAATGCATTTCATAATCCCCATCACCTTTCCTCATGATATCCTTTCCCCGAAACTATTTTGTATGAGCATTCTGATGAGTTGCCCGGTGATAATGTGGAAGAGATGAATCAAAGTCCAGAAGTGCCTCAGAACGATCAGCCACAGGGAATGTCACAACCTCCTGCGTATGCCCCTCCCCCTCCGCCAAGAGCCTGGAGGAAGAGACCGAAGTCTCGTCCTCCCATCCCCATGAAGTTCCTTGCGGCCTGTGCGGTCGGAATCGTCATACTCACTACCGGGATGATCGTCCAGACCTCGGTGAGTTTCATCGTTGTCCTGGGCGAGGACATTCTTGACCCTACCGAATATAACAGGAATCTGGTCAAGAATATCGGTGCAATTGGCAAAATCATCTCTCTGATAGGGACAATGATCTTGGCGATAGGCCTGCTGTCAGCTGGCTTCTTGGCTAGAGACATTAGTCCCAACGCCCGCATGGGACTCTTCATTGCCGCTGGACTCGTTCTGGGACTCGTCTTCGGGTTGTCTGCAGGCATGACGATTTCACCATTCTACTAGTAACTCGCCTCGTCCGGTTGACTCATTCCATGGAGAGAGGAATGAACCTCATCTGCAATGGGAACGTCTCAGTTCATAGGGAAGGACGACAGATTCTGAGTCTCGACCCCAGCTCCGATTCGTCGTCATCATCCCAGTCCAGTCTCTCGTTGTTCGCGCAAAGCAACGCTACTCAAGGTGAGTAATGCCAAGATACGTTCGCCAACTCATCGGAGTGATAAAAGACCGCGAGGTCGTAGTCACCCTCCTCATCGGGCATAGCGTACAGGACATCCCCCTCGCTCAGGCATCCGTCCTTGTCGATGTCCCAGAACTCCATGTAGATCGACCTCTCGCCGTGTTCGGGTTGGTTTATCCAATCCATCCCCAGACCGTACTTCCTGAGCACGAAGTCGAAGTGCCAGAGCTTGCATTCCAAGGTGCCGCCGGAAACGACAACCCTCCACGTAGTGTTGGACACATGCGTGAGATTCAGCTCGATGGAGGGGAGCTCGAAGGGTCCTATGTCCCCGACGACGGACCAGTTCACGAGCTCCGTCCTGCTGTCATTCCATTCATACACCTCGATTGTGCCGTTCAAAGTAATCCAATCCCCATCACCGTAAGAGCACAAGCTTGCGTTTGTCCACAGGAATGCAGGAACATAGCCCATCAATCCGTAAGCGTCCTTCCACTTCTCACCGGTGTAGGAGAACTTGAGGGTGTAGAGAACTCCAAAGCCGAACTCGCTGTACTCATATCCAATCAGCTGGTCTCGGACGGTCACATTGTCGCCTTCGTCATACGGGATGAATTCGTCAGGAATGCCATCACCATCGGCATCGCGCATCTTGTCGACGAGCTGTGTCATGGTCATCATCGACTGCTCGGACTCGCCGAAGAACACAAAGTACGAGACAGTGCTCAGAACTGCGGCCGATGACACGACGACCGCAATCAAAACTGCCCATGTCTTCCTTGATAGGAGTCTATCACTAGTGCCCTCGAATGACTCGACATCGTCGCCTAACAG
>JAJISH010000148.1 GCA_022848825.1 Thermoplasmatota archaeon | reverse complement strand
GAGGGCGAGAAGGTCCCCGTCGCGAACAGGATCGAGGAGAACCCGCAGCTGGACGCGGAGACGTGCATCGGCTGCAAGCGCTGCGAGCGCAACTGCCCGACGCGGTGCATCGAGATGGTCCCCGGACCGAAGATGCGCAAGGACAAGCCCATACCGAACCCCAAGTTCGACTACTCCGTCTGCGTGGGCTGCAAGACATGCGTCGAGGTCTGCCCCTCGGACTCGCTGCGGATGGAGGTGCGCTAGATGGAATGGGACCTCGTCTGGTTCCTCGCTCTCGCGATCATCGAGATAGTCGGCAGCGTGGCTGTCGTCCTGTCGCGGAAGCTGGTCCACAGCGCCTTCTGGCTCGCGGTGACGCTTATCACGATGAGCGGCATCTACATACTGCTCAAATCGGAATTCGTCGCTCTCATCCAGCTATTGGTCTACGCCGGTGCCGTCCCGATCCTGTTCCTGTTCGGGATTGTGCTCACTAGAAGGGAGGAGGAGGAGAAGTGAGAAAGGTTTTCCTTGCCCTGATACCAGCGATCCTTCTCACGATCGTCATGGTGGTCCTGGTCGCCTCCGTCTCATGGACGGATGTGATGGAGGACGCGGGCAAGGAGGGGAGCGATCAGGTCCCGCTGAAGGACGTGGCCAACTACACGTTCGAGGACTTCGGCTTTGCCCTGGTCGTCCTTGGACTGCTCCTGGCATCGGCCATCATCGCGGGCACGTTCCTGGCCAAGGAGGAGATGGATTGATACCGCTGGAGTACGAACTGGCACTCGCGGGCATCCTCTTCGGCATAGGGATCTTCGGCATCATCTACCGCAAGAACGCGATCATCGTCCTGATGTCCGTGGAGATCATCCTCAACGCCGCGATAATGAACCTGGTGGCGTTCTCCTCCTATGCGATCAACCCGATCACAGGGGACCCGGGGGGTCAGGTCTTCGCGGTCCTCGCCATCGCGATCGCCGCGGGAGAAGTGTGCATAGGACTGGGGATATACATCGTGTACTTCCGATCGAGGAAGGACATCAATCTTGAAGAGGCGACGAGGTTGAGGTAAGATGTTCGAGTACGCCCTGCTGATAGTTGCCGCGCCTCTCGTCGCCTTTCTCCTGATAATCATATTCGGACGCTGGACGCGGCAGGGCGGGGCTGCGATAGCGATCGTCGCTCTCGGGACCTCCTTCATCGTCTCGGTAATCCTCTTCGCCCAGGTCCTCGGTTTGGGTGCATTAGGAGCACCCGTCTCCGAAGAGGTGTTCAAGTACAACTGGATAGGGCCGATCGAGTTCGGTCTGCTGATCGACAACGTCTCGGCGTTGATGATGGTCCTCGTCTCGTTCCTCTGCCTCATCATCGGCATCTACTCACTGGGCTACATGGCGGAGGACAAGTCCAAGACCCGGTACTACGCCGAGTTCGTGCTCTTCACCGCGGGCATGCTGGGCACCGTGAGCGCCAACAACTTCCTCCAGTTCCTGATATTCTGGGAGACCATGGGGTTGTGCTCGTACCTCCTGATCGGGTTCTGGTACGAGAAGTCCGAGGCCGCGAGCGCGGCGAAGAAGGCCTTCATGGTTACGAGGGTCGGCGACATGCTGTTACTGATTGGCATAATCGCGATGTACTTCTCCCTTGATCCTCACACGTTCAATATCGTGGAGATTCAGGCCCGCGGGATTCCAGCCGGTGCCCTCATGCACGTAATCCCGCTGCTTCTCTTCGCCGGGGCGGTGGGCAAGAGCGCTCAGTTCCCGCTGCACATCTGGCTGCCCGATGCTATGGAGGGTCCGACCACGGTCAGCGCCCTCATACACGCCGCCACGATGGTGAAGGCCGGCGTCTTCCTTGTTGCAAGGAGCTTCCCGCTCGTGGCGGCCTC
>JAJISH010000147.1 GCA_022848825.1 Thermoplasmatota archaeon | reverse complement strand
CGCTCATGTCCGAACCCATCTGCCCGGCGGGATCCTTGACCTCTACGTTCACTCTGGCCTGGACCGTGTCATCAAACGGCAGCGCCCACGAGAAGATGTTCGGGTTTGGGGTTCCCGGTATTCCCTGCGCCGGGCCAATCGGTGTGAAGGCCACCCCACCATTGCTCGAGTAGTTGATCCAGACGAGGAGCTCGTCGTTCGTGTTGTCCGGGTCGCTGAGATCGAACGTTATGTCGTAAACCGACCCTCCGGTGAGGTCCTCTCCGCCATCGGGGTTTGTCACATCGACCGTCGGGTTGGGCGGGGGAACGCCCTCTGGGACCTGCTCGACCGTCTGGCCAAAGGCGTCGTTGGTCGAGCCCCCGTCCCCATCGGCGGACAAGGCCGCCATAGTGAAGAACACGTCGCCAGCTCCTGCCAAGGGTGCGTGCCAGTCAACATTCCACGACCTCTGGTCGTTTCCCGCCAAGGTGTGTGTTGCCTGATTGCCTGGACCGTTGACCTTCACGTCAAGCGCTCCGCCAGGAACGGTGAGCGTCCCGTCCGAAATGTGCAGATTGAAACCGCCCTCCGCGTTTGCCCCGCCGCTACCGGGGGCAGGATCGCCAGTGACCGTAATCGTAAGGGTGTAGGTCTGCCCCGGCGTATACTGAACGGGCAGACCTGATATGTCCACAACCAGCGTTGGAGAGACTGCGCCGTGGCACGTACACCCGCTGTATGAATTGAACCTTCCATCCTCTCTCGCAGCGACCCAACCCAGTACGCTTGCGAGCACGAGCACTAGAACTGCAACTGTCACCATCCCTATCTTCTGACGCAAGGTTTCCACCTCGGGGCTACAATAACTCCCCCATTATTGTATTTTTCTGTGCCGACCGCTTAGGTTTTTAAATCAAGGGACTATATGCCCCCAGGGGAGGACACATGATAGTCATAAGCGAAAGGATAAACGGACTTTTCAAATCGGTTTCGAAGGCGATCGATAGCAGGGACACGCAGTTCCTTCAGAACCTGGCCAGAGAGCAAGTAGCCGCCGGCGCGGACGTGCTTGACATAAACACCGGACCGGGGGTCGACGACCCGTCGGGAATAATGAAATGGATGGTTGAGACCGTTCAGGACGCGGTCGATGCGCAGCTCTCGATAGATACGCCCAACGTGCAGGCGATGGAGGCGGGGATATCCGCCGCGAAGGGCAAGGTCATCATCAACTCGACCACGGCAGAGGCCGCCAAGATGGATGCCCTGTTCCCGCTCGCGCAGAAGTACGATTCTGACATGATATGCCTCACCCTTGACGAGAAGGGCATACCAAATGATGCAAACAGCAGAGCCGAGTTTGCGATGGTTATGGTCGCGAAGGCAGTGGAGTTCGGGATAAGCACGGACAAGCTGTACCTCGACCCCCTCGTGCTTCCAGTGGGTGCGGCGCAGGACCAAGGGATGAAG
Source organism: Thermoplasmatota archaeon (assembly GCA_022848825.1). GTDB lineage: Archaea > Thermoplasmatota > Thermoplasmata > RBG-16-68-12 > JAGMCJ01 > JAGMCJ01. The sequence continues at coordinate 4,073 of JAJISH010000147.1, read as the reverse complement.
GTCCTCGAGGCCCTGGGGATGTTCAAGGCGATCGCGGATCCAGCGCCCAAGACGGTCGTCGGGCTCAGCAATGTGTCCAACAACACCAAGGAGAGACCGCTACTGAACAGAACGTATCTCGTGATGCTTCTCGCATACGGTCTTGACGCTGCCATCATGGACCCGTCGGACACGGAGGTCATGGAAGCCGCGAAGGCATCGGAGATACTGCTCAACAAGAAGCTCTACGCGGACGACTTCCTGAGAGTCTAGGCGGGTCCTGACCTTCGAGGCAGTCCAGCACCCTCGGCAATCTCGGAGACCTTCTCCTCCCACTCGATCGCCATAATGTGGACGCCGCTGACTCCCTTCATCTCCTTCAGCCGCCGGACCGTCTCGATGGCGATCTTGATGCCCTCGGCCTTCCCATCCGACGCGTTCTTCATTCTATCGATTATCGAGTCGGGGACTATCATACCGGCGACCTTGTTCTTGATGTACCTCGCGGCTCCGGCAGACTTCAGCGGGATGACGCCGCCCAAGATGTACACCTTGTCCGTCAGTCCCGCATCCCTCGCGGCATCGAGCCACTTCTCGAACCTCTCGATGTCGTATATCCCCTGGGACTGTATGAAGTCCGCCCCGGCATCGATCTTCTTCGCAAGGCGCTGGACCCTGAATTCGAACGGATCGGCGAACGGGTTCGCGGCCGCCCCGAGGAACAATCTCGGCTCGACATCCATCTCATCCCCGCACTCGAATCTCTTCTCGTCCCTCATGTCCTTGAGCATCCTGAGGAGATTCATGGAATCGATGTCGAACACGTTCTTCGCATTGGGATGGTTTCCGAACTTCTGATGGTCCCCCGAAAGGCAGAGCACGTTCTTGATTCCCAACGCGGCTGCGCCGAGGATGTCGCTCTGTATGGCTATCCTGTTCCGGTCCCTCACGGTCATCTGGGCGACGGGTTCGACACCTTGCTGGATGAATAGTGCAGCTGCCGCGATGCTCGAGAGCCTCACAATTGCCGTCTGGTTGTCTGTGATGTTCACCGCATCAGCGACGTCCTGGACGAGTTCCAGCTTCTTCAGAATGACGTTCCTGTCAGCGGACTTCGGCGGGCCAATCTCGGTCGTTACCGCGAAGTTACCTGCGTCGAGGGTCTTCTCAAGATTGCTGCCCGACTTCAGTCCACCACCTCCTCGATCTTCACGCTCTTCCGCGGTCCGCCAGAGCCCGCCGTGGACCAGTTCCTGGGCGGTTGATAGTTGTTCATCCAATCCAATCGCCCGCCCGACTTCAGCCTCTCGTAGATGACCTGCCAGGCGCACTCGATGTCCTCGTCTATCTCACATTTCCCATCCTGAGAGCCGCCGCATGGACCGTTCATCAGCGACTTCGCGCATCGAGTTATCGGACAAACCCCGCCGCTGAGATGGAGAACGCAGTTCCCGCAGCCGCGGCAGTTCTCCAGCCACGTACCGTGCTGGACGGGATAGCCCATGAAGGTCGTGTTCAGGGCTGGGAGAATCGCCTTCTCGGGATACATCTCCGCAACGAGCTGCACGCCCACACCGCAGGCCATGGACATCACGGCGTCGACGCCCTCCACCCTGCTCTTGATCTCATCGACCCACTCATTCTCACACTGCCTCTCGATGGTGTGCTCCTCGATCTGGAGGTCCTTACCTTCCTTCTTGGCGTGTATCCTGAGCTGTGCCGCGAGAATACCCACTTCCCTCTCTCCGCCTGCCAGGCACACAGTGACACACGTCCCGCAGCCCAGCAGGAGCACCTTCTCGTGCGGTGCAATCATCTCAAGGATCTCGCCCATTGGCTTTCTCTCGCCGACTATCATATTCACCCCTTCCTCAAGGGACTTGGACCGAGCTTCCTGATCCTCTCGGTCATCTCCCTAATAATCTCTGCGAAGCGTCCGGCCATCGCGGACGAGAGGTTGAACATCTCCACCCGCTCGCTCTCGAGGCCGATCTCCTCGACCAGCCTCTTGGCATGGCGGACCTTTCTCTTCGCACGGTAGTTGCCTTCCATGAAGTGGCAGTCTCCTTCGAGACAGCCTGCGACCATGACACCATCGGCGCCGTCTTCCAGCGCCTTAAGCAAATACGTGATCTCGACCTTTCCTGAACACGGAAGCCTTATGACCTTGACGTTCGCGGGATAGGACAGCCTCATGCTCCCCGCCAGGTCAGCGGCAGCGTAGGCGCAGTAGTTGCAGCAGAAGGCGACTATCCTGGGCTCGAAATCCCTCGTTCCCGCAGTCACCTCGACGTCCTTAGCTTCCATGCGATGCCTCCTGGAGATACTCATCCACCATTGGGATTATCTGGTCGTCCTCGAAGTGCCTGAGCACGATTGCTTTGGCGGGACACTCGGTCGGGCAGATTCCGCATCCCCGGCACTTGGCGATGTTCACCTCCGCCACGTTGTCCTCATTCATGAAGATGGCCCCGTACGGGCACATGCGAACGCAAGTGAGGCAGGCCGCGCATATCTCGGGAGTCACGTGCGCGACCACCCCGCCAACTTCGAGAGTGTCCCGGGAGATGATCGTCATCGCCCTGGCTGCGGCGGCCGAACCTTGTGAGACTGAGTCCGACACGTCCTTGGGGTACTGAGCCCCGCCGGCTATGTAGATGCCCTCGTTGGACGTGTCCACCGGCGCGAGCTTGACATGCGCCTCTTGGAAGAATCCTTCAGAGGAGCACGGTATCCGCAACCTCTTCGCGAGGTCCTCGGAACCCTCGACTGGCTTGCCGCCCTCGGAGAGGACCAGCAGGTCGAGAGGGATGTCCATCTCCATAGCGGAAAGCTGCTCCTTCATCTGCAGCCTGATACCGTTCGAATAGGAGACCTTGGGCATCTCGTCGAAGGAGTACAGAAGGAATCGGACGCCCCCGCTCTGAGCCTTCTTGTACAAGTCCTCGTAGACGCCTATGGTCCTCAGGTTCTCGTAGAGGACGAAGACGTTCGCGTGAGGGAGCTTCTCCTTCAGCTCCTTTGCGGCCTTCGTTCCGCTTATGCAGCAGTAGCGGGAACAGTAGTCGTTCTTCCCCCACCTCATGTCCGCGCACAGCAGGACCGCCGCGTTCTGGATCTTTCCGGCGTAGGCCTCCACGTTACCGCCCGTGGGCCCGTCCTCGTCCATCAGCCTCTCCAGCTGGGAGGCCGTAATGATGCCCTTGTGGGACCCATAGCCGTGAGTGAGAAGCTCTTCGTGATCGCCCGCCTGAAATCCGGTGGCGACTATGAGCGAGCCGCAGCTCACCGAATCTGTCCTGTTAGTGAGCTCGATCGCGTCCAAGGGACAGGCCTTCACGCACTCACCGCAGAGCGTGCATGTCTCGGGATCTATGTAGTACTTCTCGGGAAACGTGCTCTGACCGAAGATCGCCTTCCTCTTCGTCAGTCCTTCGTCGAAGTCATCCTCAACCTCGACCGGGCATACGTCAGCGCACTTGCCACAGGAATCGCACTTGTCCGAGACATACTCTTTCGACTCGACGACGACCTCGAAATTGCCAACGAAGCCGTCCACCTCCGCAACCTCAGAAGCCAGATAGAGGCGAGCTCTGCCAGTCTCCATCGCGGACTCGATCAGCGGGCGCAGAACGTCCGATGACTTCGTCTCCTCGGGGTAGACCTTGGAGAGCTTGGCTACCCTCCCGCCGAGATAGGGCTTCTTCTCCACGAGATGGACCTCGAAGCCGTTCCTCGCCAAATCCCGAGTTGCGGTGAGCCCAGCAATGCCCCCACCAACGACCACGGCGACCGGGGTGACCCCGACATTCGATCTTGCGAGCGGGTCGAGATTAGCCACCCTTGCGACGGACATCCTGACGAGATCCTTGGATTTGTTCAGGGCCACACCCTTGTCGGAGTGTACCCAGGAGCAGTGGTTCCGGATGTTCGCCATGTCGAAAAGGAAGGGGTTCAGGCCGGCCGAGCGAATTGCTCCTTGGAAGGTGGGCTCATGCGTTCTCGGAGAGCACGCTGCCACGACGACACGGGTAAGGCCCTCGCGCTCGATTGCCGCCGAGATCTCCGAGAATGATGATGCCTCGCTCACAATC
>JAJISH010000146.1 GCA_022848825.1 Thermoplasmatota archaeon | reverse complement strand
GCTTTGACAGGAGAACGTCCACATGAGTAAGGCAAGAACAGGTATTGAAACGGTTGATGAATGGCTCGGAGGCGGGTTCCCGAGACCATCAACGTCCCTTCTGCTGAGCAACAGCCCTACCGAGAAGAGAGAGCTTGCCGAGCAATTCGTGGTCTCGGGAATGGTCGACGGCGAGGTCTGCGTTTACGTGGACTTCTTCAGGTCCCCGAGCCTTGCGAGGTCCCAGTTCAGGAACCACGGTGTCACTGAGCAGTCCCGTCTCATCATAGTGGACGCGGTCTCCAATCAGATCATGGTGCCCTCTGAGGAAAAGTACGTCATTGGCGATGCGCTCGATCTGAACCAAATCCAGAGCGTCATCAGAGAGGCCCTCGAGAATGAGAGACCAGGTCGAGTGGTCATCGATTCCCTCGAGTTTCTCCTCGACAGGTTCCCAAAGGAATCGGTTATTGAGTTCTGGCACTTCTTGCGCGGGGCCTCAGAGGACACGGGTACCGCATCTCTGGTATTGTTCATGAACTGGACCCTGGAGGATAGGGAGCTCAACAGGATAAGGCAATCCGCAGACTGCGTCCTGGAGTTCGAGACAAGAACGGCAGGTCACGAGCTGCAGAACCTCGTCAAGGTGCACGAGAAACGGGAGCTCGGGATCTCGGAAAGCGACTGGGTGCGGCTCGCAATCAGGGAACCGGTGGGCGGTCCCGCACAACCCACTAGAATACTTGTCATTGGATCCAAGGACTCTGGCAAGAACGATTTCGTAAACTCGCTGTGCTCACGAACCGTTGTCGACGATACAGGGCACATCGGGAGAGGGAGAGACAGGAGAAGGCTGGATGTCTCGGACATCGACATCGAGGTGCTCGGTGACCCTGCCGATGAGAGCTTCGCAGCCACGTTCAGGCTGTTCAGTCGAGAGGTGAGTGGCGTGTTCCTTGTTGTGGACAGCACGAACCCTGAGGACATCGAACGAGGGCGGGCGATAGTCGCCTCCAGCCATCGAAATGTCCGCCTTGTCGTGATCGTGACCAAGCGGCAACTGGATGACACGATGCCAGTGGACGAGATAGAAACCAGAATGGAGCTTCCTGAGGATGTGTCTGTAATCGAGGCCCCAGGAACGGAGGAAATGGATGCGCCAATGGCATTGGAGCGTCTGTTCAGACGACAGGAGGCAAGGATATCGTGAGAACCACGCTGGAGACAACACGCGTTCACCCTCGCACTCGTGTGGCCAGAGGACACCAGTCAACCCACGAACGGTCCGGGAAATCGGAATTGATAATGTGGGATGACCCCTTAAATACGGATGTTACAGATGGACGAAATTAGGAGACAAGAGATGGAACCAAACCTCCGTGGGGAAGTCAAGCTCAAGGTCTGCCTGATAGGCAATGGTGGAGTGGGAAAGACCAGTTTGATAAGGAGGTTCGTCTTCAGTGAGTTCGATGAGCGCTATCTCTACACTCTGGGCACGAGTGTCTCCAAGAAAGAGGTCACGCTTGTCTGGAAGGGGGAGGAGGTCA
>JAJISH010000145.1 GCA_022848825.1 Thermoplasmatota archaeon | reverse complement strand
CGTTCCTTTGCCCCCAATCATCTCGCCGACCAACGCCGCGTGGTATCCAGACCCGCCTCCCACTTCGAGCACCTTCTGCCCGTCCCGCAGGTCGAGAGCCTCGAGCATGATGCCCACCATGTGCGGAGCGGATATCGTCTGCCCCTCGCCTATCGACATGGGAGAATCCACGTAAGCCCTCTTGCCGATGTCCACGAAGTAGTGCCGGGGTATCTTCCGCATCGCTTCGATGACTCTTGGCGAATGGATGTGCGCCCCTCGGATGAGCTTCTGAACCATGCGTTCCCTCTCCTCCTCGTAGCTCATACACGCAGCTCCATCCACACCTCGGCGAACCTGTCCACCAAGTCATCGAGGAATGACGATTTATAGGTTATCAGTATCCTGGCCACCTCATCTTCGTCCTTTATCGAGTAGTGCGTCTTCCTCTGCTCTATCCTCTCCCGCAGGATCCCGACGCTCCTCATCTTGCTGAGGTGGAAGGAGAGCGTGGACTTCGATATCCCGAGCTCGCTCCTCAGGCCGTCGAAGGAAACCTCGGACTCGAGGAGGGCTCTGATGGCTATCTTCCGCGGGATCTTCTGCCTCATCAGACCCAGGAGTCTCCTGTCAAGGAAGTCGACCTCCTCGCCGACGTAGAAGCGCCTGAGCCTCCCGTCCATCTCGCTCGACAGCAGCCCCTTCCTCTCCAGATAGTTCAGATGGTACTCCAGCACGCCCATCTCCATCTCCAGGTTCTTCTGGATCTCCCTCAGGTATGTCCCAGGATATCTCGAGACATAGTCATAGATGCGCTTCCGGTTCTCGAGATCCAGGGCTTCCCTCATGGCCCCTCACTTCTTCGCGACAGCGAAATAGAACATGACAACGGCGACTAGCTGGAGCAGGAGATAATGCCAAGGGATCCCCCAGTCCTCCCAGAGAACCTCGGTTGAGACGGCGATCAGGAGGAGGATGCCCTGAATGAGAAAGACGAGGAAGGCCATGGAGACCAGCAGCACCTTTGGATTTCTCACCCTGACGTAGCTCACGGAGGACGCGATGAGCATTATCAGGGAGAAGCCGAAGAGCAGCACGACGAGAAGGGTTTCCAGCAACATGGTATCTCTTGGTGAACGGACTGAGCGTAAAAAGGTTTTTTCCTTCTCGACCACGTCTCGACGCTCAGAACGAAGCGGACATCGGGCCCGCACCGTCTCTGTTCGACGTTTGTACCAAATCCAATATAAGAGCGGTCTATCCATTCACTTCCGAGGCTTTTCTATTATTCTGCCCACATAATAGAACCTCCTCCAACAGGGGGAGGGAGCCTCCTCCATTCTTTTTTGAATGGAAAGACAGGTTGGTGCGATGAAGTTCCGACTAACGATTACGGCCGTCCTGGTGGCTCTTCTGCTGCCCTTTTCCACGCTTAACGTTTCCGCAGGGCCCAACGGCATGGACCTTCAGCAGAACCCAGACGACACCTTCTCCATCAGTGGAGACTTCATCAGGCTCGAGTACAACGGCGACTCGTCGCCGACCTTCGACTCGGTTGGTGTTTCCAAGAGCTTCGTGGTTCCCACGTTCGAGCCACTCTTCGAATCGATCCATGTTCAGAACTTCTTGTCCATATCCGACCCCGTGGCTGATGGGGAACGCGTGGAAGTGTCCAGCAGTGACATGGTCATGGAGTTCCACAACAACCCAATGGCAACGATGAGCTTCGAGGCCACCGACGAGGGCCTCGTGACGTTCACGTTCGAAGAGGAGATCGGGGCCATTGTCGATTCGGGGCTGGCCCGAGTGGGAAAGGGAGGAACGACGGGCGAGCTTGTGGTCATGGGTGACGCGATCCTGGAGAAGTCCTTCAATCAGATTCGCCTCCGGATGGGCGATGGCGATCGGTGCTTCTTCCGCGCGTCCGTTGTGGCGGACGAGTTCATCGGACACGAGATCTCGACGGGCACGATCCTCGGGGAACTGTACATGATGCAGATAGGGGAGAACGTCGTCTCAGACCCCATCCAGTATCAGTCAGTCTCGATGTCGCCATCGTTCGTGTCGACCGAGAAGGCGGTCGTCGACGTCTCCGGTGACTTCCCGGCCGGTGGAGTGGTCGTCCTGACCCTCGACAGAGCGATGTTCAGCGTTCCCGCTGAGGGCATTCACGTTCACATCGATGAGACCGAGACGGCGAGAGCGGACGACCTCGACCGGATTCTCGCGGGCGGTGACGATCCAGCGTTCTTCGCCTCCCAGAACGAGGACACGCTCGAAGTGTTCGTCTACCTTTCGCACTTCTCGGACCACAAGATAGTCCTCTCAGGAGCGGGAGAAGCCGCCTTCCCGTGGAGCAGTCTGGCGGCGGTCCTTGGAGCCTCATTCGTGCTTCTTGTGGCAACAGCTTTTCTCTTCAAGAGGAAGGACTAGGCGAACGTCCTCTTGATCGGAGCCGCATAGATCCTCAGGATGTCCTCGGCCCTCGCTTTCCCATCCTTTATCAGCCGGTTCCTCACCTTTATCTTGCGGATGACCGCCTTGATCCTCCCGAACTCCACCATGTCCCCGGTGTAGAACTCCTCGTCCGGGGAGGCCTCGATTTCCTTCGTGATCGTCCGCCCCGCCCTGGTTATCGAGAACCTCACGACGACCTTGTCCATCCTCTTGGCCCAAAGCGTATCGATGTCGGGGGAAAGGGCCTCCTCAGGCCTTCGACCTTCCCGCTCTATGCCAGTTATCACGATCTGCCCGCCCTCGAAGAGGAACCTGTCCCCCTTCCTCACGATCAGTTTCGGGTCGAGCTCGATGGATTTCTTCTCGGAAGCCTCACCCTCGCTCACTATGATCGGAACGGTCAGTGGCCTGGGCTCACTGATCCTCTCCCTTCTGGTCTGCCCGCAGTTCGTGCAACGGACGAGACCCTCCAGGACAATCTCCTTTCCCTCGGAGATCCTGCCCTTGACGATCCTGTGTGGCTTTTCCCCGCAGTTGGGACAATCGAGAATCAGGGCGGAAGGCACGCGCACGATTCGTCATGATTCCGGACGGTATTATTCTTTTCTCTTCATCTTCATGGACCAGCCGCAGTCGGAATAGACCCTCCACCCTTTGGACTGCAGCGACCCGCCGCACTCTGGGCATCTGGCCATTTGCAGGAACTGGTCGAGCCAGGCCCGTCTGACATCCTCCACGGACTCTCCTTCGATCGTCCGCAGGATGGCCTGGAGCTCGTCGGTGACCGCGAGCTCTTCGAGGCCCGCCAAGTGGGGGACCTCTTTCTCGGGCGAGCCGATCCTCATGATCAAAGGCGCAAGGAGAATCCCCGCCGCCAGACCCATCAGATGCGCCTCGTGTGCTATGTGGCTGTTCGGGTTCAAGGCGAAGACCGTCTCCACCGCGATTATGATGGCCACCACGAAAGGAACGCGCATCGGGGGAAGTGGCAGCATCCTGATCTTCACCATTGGATACAGAACCGCGAAGGCTCCCAGTATCCCAGAGATCGCTCCCGAGGCCCCGAGGACGATGGCGCGTTCATTCAGATGCATCAGGCCGAATGCGAGCGTGCCTATGATTCCAGTGACGATGTAGATGACCGCGAACCTCGGGGCGCCGATCCTCTCCTCGAGGAGCGGGCCTATCAGTATCAGCGCTATCATGTTGAATATCAGATGAAAGAAGTTCGCGTGAAGGAACATGGACGTGAAAAGGGTATACGAGCTCGCAGGCACTGTGAGGTGGACTGGCTGGAAGGCCAGGTCCAGGACGAGAGGCGAGACGTCGAGCCAGGACTCCATGACACCTATCGCGGAGACCGCGCCGATGACAGCTGCCATGGTCAGGCTGAATGGGGCTCTCCTCACCAACGAGAAGATGATGCCTCCGAGGACCACCGCGACCACGATGGGGATGAGCGGGCTCATTCGTCAGCAAGATGGTCGAGGGATATATTAACTCAGTGAGTTGCGCACGATCTCCGCGACCCTGGTGCCCGCCTTCCCATCCCCGAAGGACTCCCTTCTGGCACCCGGCGCGGTTTCCGACGTGACCGCGCTGATGATCTTGTCCCTGTCCGCACCCACGAGGATGTTCCAGCCGTCCTCCACCGTTTCCGGCCATTCCGTCTCCTCTCTCAGAGTGACGCACGGCTTCTCCAGAAGATACGCCTCTTTCTGAACCCCACCACTGTCCGTCAGGACCTTCCTGCATCTCACGAGAAGCGCCAAGAAGTCCGTGTAGCTGAGCGGGTCCGTGACGTTCACGTTGTCTCCGACGTGTCCTTCGAGTCC
>JAJISH010000144.1 GCA_022848825.1 Thermoplasmatota archaeon | reverse complement strand
CTGATCTCCCTCATCAGCCGCTTTGCCTTCGAGATGTCCTCGCATCCCCTCAGCTCTCTCCTTTGCTTGAGTATCTCAGAGAGCTGGTGAAACCTGTTCTTGAAATGGCAGTGGAAGTCATCTATCGAGCCCTGGCATGTCGAGTCTCCCGTGATGTCCTTCAGAATGCGGATGTCGCTCTCACAGTCCTTTGCGGAAGATCCCACGTCGCGGGTCCTCGGTCTCGGAGGTTTCGATGCCGCCATTGGTTTCCTCTTCACCTTGTCTGCCGCAAGGATGGCGATGCCCTCCGCCCTGGTGATCTCTTCCATCGTGATCATGAAGGGCTTGTCCTGGAAACGGGTGAACAGGTCCTCGACATAGGAGATCGGGTCCTCCTTCTCCAGGATATAGCTGGCAGCCTCGGGCTCAAGCAGGGTTCCCTTGTCGAGAAGTAGGCTCAAAAGCTTGCTCCGCATTCCACGGCTTATTGTCCTTACAAATCTAAATATGTTTCCACCGCGCAACTCTTATCTCGATGTTCGCGTTCTTCCGGGCGATGAGGATTGACGTGAGGACTCCCTGTAATCCGACGGAGGACGCGCGGAAGGTCGAGCGGGCGATGAAGAATGTCTTTCCGGACCTGGATATCAAGAAGGAGGCGGGGTTCCTCGTCGGGACAGGATCTTCCATGGAGAGGTTGGGTGACCTTCTCAAGAACCAGATGATCAGGTCCGCGGCAAGGGGGGTCTTCCTCTCCTCCTGCTCGGACAACGAGGTCTCCTTCGCCCTCAACAAGCAGGTCGCATTCATCGGCAAGGTGAGCTTTGGGTCAGGCTCCCCGCTAGGAGACATCGAAGTGAGGATCACTGACGACAACATCGAGGCCCTCATAGATTCCATAGCACCCAGGATAGGAGATGTCAACGAGTGATTTCGATAGGTTGTGCCCCGCTATCCCTACTTCCCCTTGAGGAAGCCCTGCGGATGGTCGAAGGGAAGTTCGACGGTTGGGAGATAGTGGCGGAGGGGAGGCACCTCCTCCCTGCGATCGAGGGCGATCTGGAAGAGATCGTATCCAGCTATCCCATGAAGTTCACGGTGCACGCCCCCCTCAGCGACATCAATATAGGCACCCTCAACCCGGGGATCAAGAGGGAAGCGATCAATCAGCTGGTCGAGGTGGTGGAGATAGCGCATCGTCTTGGGATAGGGAGAGTGACGATGCATCCGGGATTCCTCTCGCCCATAACGTTCGGCAGGAAGAGGCTCGCCGAAGAGGCGGTCCGGGACTCGGTGGAGGAGATTGAGCGAAGAACGGATGGGACGGATGTGGTCAAGTGCATCGAGAACATGCCGCGTCTGTTCATCACGCTCTTCTCGGAGCCCGAAGAGATGCTCGATCTCATCGAAGGAACTTCTTTCGAGCTCTGCCTCGACGTGGGGCATGCGCATACGACGGGCAATCTGTCTGCATTCCTTGAGCACTGGGAGAGGTTCGGCAGCGTACACGTGCATGACAATATAGGGAAGTTCGACGAGCACCTTCCGCTGGGCGAGGGAGAGATAGACTTCGAGATGGTGTTCAGCATGTTGCGGGACTATACAGGAGACTTCGTAGTGGAGTCGAGAAGCGTGGAGGAAGGTTTGGCGGGAAAGCGGTTCATCGAGTCACTGCAGGTAACCGCACCTTAAGCACTGGAACCTCCCCTCAGAGTATCTGGCCTCTTGGAATCCGCACTGGGAGCACACAAAGCCAAACTGCTGCGGTCCCATCGTCTGTGGCGGCACCGCCCCTGCCATCTGGACCCCTCCGGCGGGAGCCGGAACAGGCTTTGGAAGGCCGAAGAACGCGCCCAGAGCGTCCAGAGCCTTCTTGGAGTAGTAGATGAAGAAGAGAAAGCCAGCGATGAGGAAGACGATGAGCGCCAAACCGAGGAACATCTCCATGCCCGTGTTGCCGCTTTCGATTGCGACGAGCGCGGAAGCAGCGAAGTAGTCCACGACGAAGTGAAAGAGAATGGATGCCCAGATGCCCTTCTTCACATACACATACCCGAGGATGAGGCCTGCGAACAGGGTTGGAGCCAGCTTGTAGACATCCCAGGAAGGGATGTGGGCGATTCCGAATATCGTCGCAGAGGCGATTATCAGAACCCAGGTGTATGACTTCATCCTCCCGCTCCCGCCAAGGAGCTCCTTGAGAAGCGGTCTGCCACGGACACCGGATCCCAGCGCGATCAGGAACATGGGGACGCCGAGGAAGACCAGGCGGGTGGCAATCTCCTCGTATACGGACGCGTTCAACAGCTCGAACAGCAGGAACCATTGCGGATAGCTTTGGGTCGAGGGTGAGGCCGTGTCCACTCCGAGCATCCACAAGAAGAGGAGGTATGCTGTACTGAAGAATAGGTAGGTGCAAAACAGCTGAGCGATCATCGCCCAGGAGGTGTTAGTGGACAGACTGAGCCTCCCGTCCCTCACCGAGGAGACCATGTCAGAAATGAGCTTCTTGCCGTCAAGACCAACGGCCAGCGATATGGAAACGACGACGGCGACCACCAAGCCGAGATAGTAGAGGACGAACCAGCCGGGATCGCTGAAACTGAATAGGCCGATGGGGATCGGTGCCAACACATAGATTACGACACCGCACTCTGTGCACTCCTGACCCGTTATGCCGGGAATGACCTCGCTTATCCCCCAGAGCAAGTATCCGGAGATGACAGCAAGAAGAACGAGGAACACGATCAGGACCCCAATCCAGACGAAGGACCCGAGGATGTGAATCGTCCTCATCATGGACTCGTGAATGGACACTTCCCGATACAACGGATGGTAGATGGGCGCTCGACCGCAGACGGGGCAGTAGTTGCCTTGGAAGGGAGTCCCGCAGTAGATGCACTGCATGACGGCAGGAGCCGTCTGAGGCGCCCCTGCCCCGCAATACGGACAGAAACTCCCGGAGAAGGCCTGACCGCAGAAGAGACACGCAATGGGACCTCGGGGCGCAGGTTCCGCGCCGACGTCAAGACCGCACCGAGGACAGAACCGCAGTGGGACTCCCGCTCCACATCTGGGACAGTTCACATCCGTGCTACGAGAATATGTCTATTTAAGGGATACGGTGAGGGTTTGGCACATCAACTTAAATACCCCCAATGCTTTCGTGTGTTTCGCCCTGAACCTCCAAGCCAGAAGGCCAAGGGAACAGTTGTGCGGAGGTCACAGCCATCGCACGAACACCGGAGGAAAAACGATGGAGAACCAAAGGAGATCGAAGGTGCATTTCGAGACGCTAGACTCTGAGAAAATCGGTTTTGGAAAAAGCAATTTTCTCGAGGTCGCCCGAAAGAAGGCGACGACAGAGGAGGGAGAGGAGAACGAGTTCATCTCCCTTTCGAGAGGGTACTACCTTGACGACGGAACGGCGAGATTCAAGAAATCCCTCACCATTCCGGACGATCCCGAGATAAGGGAGTTCGTGGCTGAGAAGATAAGGACGCTGTAGTGGCCTTTTCGGGAGGCGAGACGCCGCCCGAGAACCTGCTATCATTCTTGATAACGAGTCCGTAGAATGAAGATCGGCTCGTGTGCTGAAGAAATCCAGATCACCAGTTATCCGAAAAGGAAGCCGACCCCGTTGGCGACTGTGTCCTCTTCCGCCTTGAACTTGTCGTAGGCCGATTTCGCCTCGTCGTCCCGCAGTGCCTTCCCGAGTTCCTCGAAAATCTCCTTGGCCCTCCCTATAGCTTCTTCGGTGCCCTCGACAAGCAGGAGCGTTCCCTCCATGTCCTCCCCGAGCACCTTCGCTTCCCTAATCACAATGCTCTGCCTGCTTACTAGATCGTCCTTCAGAGCCTCGTTCATCTTTCCCGTTTTTTCCTTGTCGATGCTGAAGATGACATACATGATGAATCACTGGGTCATGATTAGGCTCGGGATATAAAAAGACTCGCAGTTTCCGTCAGGTCCACTTGTCTGGATTCGCGTAGTAGTTGAACGTCTCGAACAGAATGCGGCCCGCCAACTCTGGCCTGTGAGACAAGTGATGGAGGAGCGATCCCACTCCCACCGTCAGCCCCCGCCTGGCGCGGTTGAGGACAATCTTCGACACTATCGTGAGCGTCTCGACATCCTTGTGAGATAGTTCCTCCGTCCTCACGACGGTGCGGTCCTCCGCTTTCAGGAGCTGACTCCACTCGAAGTCTCGGAGCCATCCACGTTCCTTGGCGATCTCGTACAGTTCGGTTCCGGGAAGCGGTTCGACCACCCCTGGGAACGAGTCCAGCTCGTGCTTGAGTATGAAGTCGATATTATCCTTCACCGACTTCCTGTTCTCCCCCGGGTTGCCCACCAGGAAATAGCTGACGACCTCGAGGCCCGCCTCCTTCGCCAGGCGAACCGCTTGCGACGCCTTCTCGACGGTGATTCCCTTCTTCATGTTCCTGAGGACAAGAGGATTCGCGGATTCTATGCCTAGACCTATTCTCGTGCACCCGCTTTCCTTCATCATCTCGAACATCTCCTTGTCGGCAGATGTCACCCTCGTGCTGCATGCCCACTTCACATCTAGTCCCTTGTCGATCATCATTTCACACATGCGAATGACGTTGTCGGTTCTCAGCGTGAAGGTGTCATCGTTGAAGTTGAAATGCTTGATCAAGAAATCGTTGATGACGCTCTCGAGCTCTTCTATGATGTTCTCGGGGCTTATGAACCGGGTCTTCCGCCTCCAAATCACGCACGAGGCACAGAATATGCATCGGTTGGGACAGCCACGACTTCCGATGATGTTCACTGTGGGTTCGCTGAACACCAGGCCGGGGTACTTCACCAGGTAGGCGTCGAGCTTCAGGAGGTCCCTGGCGGGAAAAGGTATGCTGTCCAGGTCCTCGATGAACGACCTGTCAGGATTGTGCTTGACGCTTCCGTCATCGATGTAGGATACTCCATCGACCTCGGACAGGTCCCCGAATCCATCCTCTGTCCATATCTTGCACAGCTCCACAAGCGTCCGCTCCCCCTCCCCTCTCACGACCGCGTCGACTAGTCTGGTGGACAGCATTTCCTCGGGCAGAGCGCTTGCGTGTGGTCCGCCGAAGAGGACGGACTTCCCCATGCCCTTGGCCACCCTCGCCAGATGGATCGCTTCAGTCTCCATCGGTGTCATGAACCCGATGCCGATGATGTCAAACGGCTCAAGGTCCTTGCTCAGATTACGACTGTAGAAGCTCGACAGCGATCCCTCGACATTGTAGTCGATTATCCTGGCATCGGTGTCTTCCTGATTCTCCCTGACGTAGCTCGCCAGATATCCCAAACCGAGCGGTGGGACCGTCTGGTACAGCTTGTACGGCGGATAGGCTAGCAGTAGTCTGCGATTCATCTATTAATCTCAGGGGCATTAGTTCTTAAATAGCCATAACATTTTCGCTTCGAGGCAAGTGATAATAAGGCCCCCCGAGCCAGAGGACAACGACGAGCTCATCCAACTCGACAGGGTGGCTCCTGAGGAGGGTCTGATCTCGTACTACGTGGACAGAAGGCCGAAGTACATCCACGAGCCAGATGCGAAAGGGTTCTTTCCATACATAGCGGAGGTGAACGGCAAGATCGTAGGCGTTGTCTTCAGTTCCATCGACGAACTCTACGTGAATGGCGAGCCCAAGGCCTGCGACTATATCTCCAGCCTGCGCGTACACCCCGAGTACCGAAGAAGAGGGATTGGACGTGCCTTGATAGATCGAGCCGTTGAGAAGGGCAGGGAAGAGAGGGCGGACATATTCTGGGCGGTCATCATGGGAAAGAACGTGGCCTCTTCCAGGACGTTCGAGGAATGCGGCTTCGACAGAGTTGGCGGGCATGGATTCAGGGTCATCATCTCGAAAGGGAGGAGGAGGTTCTCTGATGCGTCGCTGAGAGAGGCCACCGAGGGGGATTTCGACGATATGGCCACTCTGTTCTCGTCGTTCTACAAGAGTCACAACTTCAGGCCAAAGGACACACGGAAGTGGCTGAAGAGCCGTTGCAGAGTCCAGGGGACGAGGCTCGGTGAGGTTTACGTCGCGGAAAGGGACGGGAGAGTCGTCGCAACGGTCAGGGCTGTGAGGCAATGGCTAACGACCAAGATGGTCATCACGAAGCTCCCTTTGAGCATGAGATTTCTGAGCTCGCTCCTTCGACTGGGAATAGAAGAAGGCTCCCTGCTCAAGATGATTGACGTCGGTGCCATATCCTTTTCCCAAGGAGAAGAGATGGCCGCCACCGATCTGATCAACTTCGCGAGGAGGAGGTTCAGGGAGGAGTCCAAAATCGCCTTCATCCAATACGTGCGGGGGGGAGAAGAGGAGAAGTTCATGACCAAGGCCAGGGGCTTTCCCGGATATTCCGACGTGTTGGCGATGAGCCCTGATCGTAAGCTGGAGGAGCTGGATCCCATATTCCCGTCGAGATAGTGTCCGGGACGAACGAAGAAGGTTAAATAGAGACGCGGGGATTGGATGCACGTGAGTGACCTCGGGTTGATACAGGTCTACACTGGGACGGGGAAGGGCAAGACAACTGCGGCCCTCGGTCTGGCGATGAGGGCATGCGGCCACGGTCTGAGAGCCTATATGGTCCAGTTCATGAAGGGAAGGATAGATTACGGGGAGCTGAAGGTCGCCGAGAAGATTGATGGTCTCACGATTGAGCAGTTCGGGAGACCGGATTTCGTGGACAAGGACAATCCCGCCGAGGAGGACATCGAGCTGGCAAGAGAGGCGCTCGCGAGATCAAAGGAGGTCGTCCTGAGCGGGGAATACGATCTGGTCATCCTCGACGAGATAAACGTCGCCATAGAATGGAACCTGATCGACGTCGGCGAGGTCGTGGATCTCCTGAAGATGAAACCGAAGGATGTCGAGGTCGTTCTTACGGGAAGATACGCCAGGCAGGAAATAATCGACCTAGCGGATCTGGTCAGCGAGGTGAAGGAGGTCAAGCATCCATTCAGGCGGGGAATGCATTCGCGGGTCGGAGTGGACTTCTAGCCTTCCACCGTCTTGGAGAACATTAAGAGTTGGATCTCTGGCGTGGTGAACCTAGACCTCTTCTTGAGCTCCTCGGCATTCCCTTCCCGCATTAGGGTCAGGAAAAGGGGATTTCCCTTTGTCAGGAGGTATATCCGCCGCATCGCCTCGTCCTCGATTCTCGGGTTTCCCAACACGAGCTTGGAGTCCTCCTGGCTGAGGCCCTTGAGATGCATCTCATCGACTACTCCGCCCTCGGTCATCTTCCTGTCGTAGAAGCGGCAGTAGGCGGGGGTCGCCTCCTGCGCGACCACGATCATCTTCGCCTTCTCGATCCCGGATAGCAGATGCGCGAGGGCATTGAATGCATCCACGAGATCCTCGCCCACGATGCTGTAGTTGTCAAAGACGAGCAGGGAACCGGAGTCGCGGAGTTCTTCTCCGAGCGCGGTCATCGTGCCATCGAAGTTTCCCTCCTCGAGCAGCTTTCTCACGCTGCTGCCACGCTTCCCAGTCGCGAAGTGCACGAGCGGCTTGAGCACGTCCGTGGCATCGTCGTCCTCGGAAAGGTCCTTCCAGAACACTCGCCAGCCCTCGGCCCCATCCAGCAAGGTCCTGACGAGGGATGACTTCCCATAACCGACGTGTCCGTACAAGGCCAGAACGGGCGCCTTGCCCGCCAACCACTCCCGCATGTGAAGGAGCTCCGCCTGTCTGTTCACGAGCTCCCTCTTCCCAGTCGCGGCCTTGGGCGGCATCTGGGTAGTGTCAAGGACATCCTCTGGACCCAGGTTCTTGAGGATCTCAGTGTAACTCATCTCGTAGAGCCCGGACGCCTCCGAGACCGGGAGCTCGGTCTCGCCCGAGCTGGAGCGGACCGTGATCTTTCTCCTTCCAATCTGCTTCCTGATATTGGCGGCCCGCCTGTACCCCTTCTCGGTGAGGAAGTACATCTTGAGACGCCTTCCGGCCCCATGGACCCGCTCCCTCCTCTCCTCGATCGCTCCCTCCTCGGTGAGCGTTTTCATGGATCGCGGGATGTGGCTCCTTCGGATGCCAACGGAGGTCGCGATCCCGGCCTGCGTGATGTCGGGCGGGAGGTCGTTCTGGACATTCCTGTAGTCAAAAAGGTGAACCAGCATCCTGTCGTTGACAGTTAGACTCGCCACGCGATATCATCAGGCGGTGGTTATTTAACCATGACGGTAGCGCACTCGCGTGGTGCAAATCATGGTAACTACCACACAAGGCTTATATAAACTCAGGCTCTTCTTTCAGAACCACAGGAGGACGAAGGATGTCACTCTACAGGAAGCGTTTTTCAAGAAACAATAGTGGCGTGGCCGAGGTCATCGGAACGATATTGATATTGCTCATCACGGTGGTCATCTTCTCGACCATATTCATATGGGTGTACTCGATCCCAACGCCAGAGGCTTCAACGAAGCTCCAGATGGAAGGAGCACTGGACCCGATTTATGATACTGGTGTGTGGGACGGGGCGATAATAAACATCACCCACCAGGGCGGGGAGAATCTGTAT
>JAJISH010000143.1 GCA_022848825.1 Thermoplasmatota archaeon | reverse complement strand
CTCGAGTCGCGTCGGGTGAATGGGCCCGGGCGGATTCGAACCGCCGATATTCACCTTGTAAGGGTGACGTCATAACCGCTAGACCACAGGCCCTTGGAGCATTGGATATTTCGAGAGTAGATAAGCTTTCCCAAATCAGGTTTCGGGTCGGGATTTCGGTTCCTCGGGTTCCTCGTCCCTCTTAGCGAGGGCCTCATGCCACTTTCTCGTCCGCTCGACCAGCCATCTCCTCTCTATGAGTTCTTCCTCAGAGGGAAGGATCACTGCACCGACGGCCTTTCCCAGAATGGTACCGATCAGAGTGAGAGGCATGATGAAGAGGGCGGAGAAGACCATGCTCATCCTCTGCTCATCCGTGGATGGCAGGTCCGTGGGGTCAACCACGATTCCGGAAATCACAGGATGGAAGACCGCCAGGAATGCGATGGTCACGGAGATTATGACGAGGAGAATCGAGATGAGCACCGTGACAGGCACTTCGAACTCGTTGGCCAGAAGACCCACGACGAAGCTCACGGTGATGGGCAGGAAGATGATGCTGAACCCAATCTCTCCCTCGGCAAAGGGGGAGTACTCAGGGAAGAACGAGATGAAGAAGAAGGTCGCCATGGTTACTGCTCCGCAGAAGGTCCAGAGGAGGGCGAGCAAGGCCCTCTGGACGGACTCCCGGTCAACCGAGATAGGGATCCACTCCCAGCGTGTTGAAGTAGCTCAATCCGTGGACAGGGACAAGTATGTCGAGATCCACGATCTCGTATCTCAAGTCCGCGGACACAAAAGGGTAGTACTTCCCATCATCGGGATCGGTCGTGTTCAGGATCGCAAGCTTGTACGAAGTGGTTACCGCCAATGACGATTCGAGCGTCGCGTTGGTTCCGGATGGAACGAGGTAGTTAGGGTCGTCGTACCTGAAGAATCCGCCCACCATAACATAATACGGCTCCATGGCCTGGAAATTGCCTATATTGGCCATCGTGGTCCTGTTGAACATATAGAGCGAGAACTCGATGTTGTACACCCAGATGTCCAGTCTTGTAGGGTTGTTGACTTCCACAAGGACCGTCACGCGGACGTCCTCGTTCATGCTGTATATCGGCGGAACTCGAACCTCCTTGATGTAGACGTTGCCTTCCTCTGGTGTGATTTCGTTCTTCGTCTCGGCAAAGGCTCCGTACTTGTCGACCGTCAGCACCAGAGTGACCGCGGAGAACACAGCCACAAGAATGAACGCAATCCCGATCACTGTCGCATGCTTGTTCATTCCTCCACCTGGAGTTTCTTCTTACAGATCGGGCACTCGTCGAGCTGGCCTGCGCACGACTCGTGATACAGCTTGTTGCAGTCGCACTTCGCGTAGGACATCCCCTTCTTTATCGTGGCCTTGCAGTACTCGCACCCGCCGACCTCGAATATCTCCTCGTCATCCGGGCGCTGGATCGTTAGCTCTCCCGCAAAGTGGCAGAGGGCATAGTGCCCAGGTCTTGCTTCCTTGAACTGAGGCGTTTCCTTGTCGCAAATGTCCTTTCGGTAGAGACATCTCGGATGGAAAACGCATCCGGGGGGCATGTCGATGGGACTGGGAAGGTCTCCCTTGATCTTCACCCTCCCATGCTTCATGGCCGGGTCTGGAACGGGAACCGCCGAGAGCAGCGCCTCGGTATACGGGTGCAACGGGTCCTTGATCACAGACTCCGTGTCACCGAGCTCGACGATGTATCCGAGGTACATGACAGCGATCCTGTGGCTCATATATCTCGTCACCGACACGTCGTGTGATATGAAGAGGAAGGGGATCTTGTACCGCTCCCTCAGGCTGAGCATGAGGTTCATGATGCCGGCCCTTATCGAGACGTCGAGCATGCTCACGGGCTCGTCCGCAACGATGAACCGAGGTCTCAGAACGAGCGTTCGGGCGATAGCCACCCTCTGCCTCTGTCCCCCGCTCAGCTCGTGGGGGAACCTGTACATGAACTCCTCCGGGGGCTTGAGCTCCGCGTACTCCAGAGCCTTTGCCACCATATCATCTCGCTCTTCCGCGGACTCCCCCACACCGTGAACGACGAGGGGCTCGGAAACCGTGGTATAGACATTGAATCTGGGATTGAGCGACTCGTAGGGATCCTGGAACACCATCTGCACGTCCCGGCGGAACGACTTCAGCTCCCTTCCCTTGAGCCCGGCTATGTCTTTGCCGCCGAAGTACATGTGTCCCTCAGTGGGGGTTTCCAGCCTGACGAGGCAGCGCCCGCATGTCGTCTTGCCGCAGCCCGACTCGCCAACCATACCGAGGATCTCTCCCTCGCCTATCGTGAAGTTCACATCGTTCACAGCGTGAACGTTCTTCTCCTTGCCGAAGAGTGACGCGAAGAAGCCCGACTTGATCGGGAACAGCTTCGTGAGATTGACGACATTGTAAACGACGCCCTCCTCCGATTCCACATCTTCTTCTTCCTCAACTGCTTCCACACTTATCACCTCATGTCAGCTTACCCGAATAGATCTCCCTGGCGAAGTGGCAGAGAGACCAGTGGTTCTCTGCAACCTCAACGCTCGCGGGCTCCTCCCTGCGACATATCTCCTGAGCGAACTTGCACCTCGGGTGGAATCTGCACCCGTGAGGTGGCTCCGACAGGTCAGGCGGGGAACCGGGAATGGCGATCAGCTTCTTCCTCTCCCCCTTGATGCTTGGGAACGCGCCCGTGAGACCTATCGTGTAGGGATTCGCAGATTGCTCGAATATCGAGACGATGTCCCCAAACTCGAACAGCTTGCCCGCGTACATGATGCCTATCGTCTCTGCGACCTCGGCAACGACGGATATGTCGTGAGTGATGATCATCATCGCGATGTGGAGCTCCCTTTGCAGGCGCCTGATTTCTCCGAGGATCCTGTCCTGCATTATCACATCCAGTGCCGTCGTCGGCTCGTCGGCGATTATCAGCTGAGGATTGCACGCCAGCGACATGGCTATGATTGCCCTCTGCCTCATGCCGCCGCTGAACTCGTGAGGATAACCGGAGACTCGCGTCCTGTCGAGACCGACCATATCGAAGAGCTCCAGGACCCTCTCCTTCGCCTCATCCTTCGTCATATCCTCGTGCTCCAGAAGAGCCTCCACTATCTGGTCTCCGACCTTGTAAACCGGGTTGAAGGCGTTCATGGCACCCTGGAATATCATCGATATCTGGCTCCATCTGATGTCCGACATCTTCTCCTCGACTTCCCGGTCGAATCGTCTCCGTCTCCTCTTGGCAAAGAAGCTGGACAGCTCATCGTGCACGATCGCCGCGAGCTCCCCCTTTATCTCTTCCTCGGAAAGGCTCGCGTCGTTCAGAATAGCACTGACATCTTCCACGCAGGCGCTCTCCTGTTCGAGGTGTCTCATCGACTCTATTGTGGAGGATTCATCTTCGGGGACCGAAAGCTTCTTCAGTTTCCTCTCGACGAGAGCCCTCGTCTCTGGAAGCCACAGAGGCTCCTTCAGGACCTCGGCGAGCTCGGTCGGGAAGTCTGCCCTGCCTATGAGCGTGCCGTCGAAGACTATCTCGCCACCCACGATCTCCCCGTTGGAAGGGAGGAGCCTAGTGATGGCGAACGCGGTCGTGGTCTTCCCGCAACCGGATTCCCCCACCAGACCCATGGTCTCTCCTCGGTCGAGGTGGAAGGTGACGCCGTCGACGGCATACACGGTTCCCTTGAGAATCCTGAAGTACGTTTTGAGATTGTTTACTTCCAACATGACCATTGAATCACCTCGCCCTCAAACGTGGGTTGACAATCTGCTCGTACCCTCTACCGATGAGATAGAACGCAAGCGAGAGGAATGTAATGCCTATACCTGGCGGCATCAACCACCACCAAGACCCGAGGACATTGGACTGTTGGATGAGCTGGAGCATCTGCCCCCAGCTTGGCGTGTTGACGTCTCCGAGACCAATGAAGCTCAGGGCCGCCTCTGTGAGGATCGCCCCGCTGACTGCAAACGTCATGAACAGGAAGGCCAGCGGAAGGACGTTCGGGGCGATGTGCTTGAACATTATCCTGATATTGCTCGCACCTGTGACCCGAGCGGAGTCTATGAACGGCCTCTCTTTGAGCGACAGGACCTCCGATCTGATGACCCTGGCGGTCCCTGGCCAGCCCACGATTGATATGACGAGAATGATGTTCCATATCCCAGCACCGAGCACGGCCGCCAGGATGATGACGAGCGGAAGTCCAGGCAGAACGAGAATGACGTCCGTGAACCTCATCAGCACCGAGTCGGTCTTACCGCCGCTGTAGCCAGAGACGAGGCCGACAATCACACCGATCGATATGGAGAAGAACGCGGCCAACAGACCGACCGTCAGAGCCACCCTGGTTCCCCACATCCACTGACTGTAGAGATCCCTCCCCTGGTTATCCGTTCCCAACCAGTAGGTGTTCCCGCTCGGAACTGATACCATCCATGTCGGCGGTAGAGGGGCCAGGTATTCCCCGTTTGAGGAATAGACCTGGATTTCTCCATTGGTCAGCCCGGCGAATACGCTCCTGTGAAGGTGTCCAGAGCCCTGCTCATCCTTCCAGATCGTGAGAGGCCCGTTTATCCTCGCGTCAAACGTCTGCTTCCATGAGACACTGCCGTCGGTGTTCAGGGAGTATATCGTGCTCATGTCGTCAGTCCAATCGTTCTCGGTACCGTTGTCGTTGAACCCGGTTATCTGAATGACATCGGATCCCAGGAGAAAGCTCGCTGGCGTGTTGAATATGAATCTCTCGCCTGGCGCAACGGGAGCCTCAAACTTGCCGCGGATAGTGCCTGCGTAGAGAGTTCCGGTTCTGTCCCTCCGTACGGAGTAGAAAATCCCAGTGTCCGATCCCACATATATGTATGAACCCCAAGGCTCGGGCCTGGTGAGAACGCCTGCGTCGGGTTCAGCAAGCGTCTTGCGGACCATTATGCCTGTTATGTTGTTCTGCGGATTCACTTGTCCGTCCGGCTCCGTCTCCCCCGGTGCGACAATCGCCCAGGGGTCGTAGGCCCTGCCATCTTCCATATGTAACGCATGCAAGAAGCCATTGCTTGTCGAGAGATATATCAGGGCAGGAATGTCTCCATCAAGTTGAGAGAAGATGGGGGCTGTCGACCATTCATCTCCCACGTGTATCGTCCCGTCGGCTTTGATATAGCCGCCGCCACTCCAAACAGACGTTCCGTTCTCCGTATACACATGACCGAGGTTTCCTCCACCGTTGAAGACCAGATACTCCCCGTCCTTGTCCCCAGGATCCAAATAGATGGCAGGCGATGCCCTCGGTGAGTTCTTTATATCCAGGGGAAGACCCGCCATGTTCACTGGCGCCCAGTCGGAATCTG
>JAJISH010000142.1 GCA_022848825.1 Thermoplasmatota archaeon | reverse complement strand
GCCTTTGAGGTCTATGTCGAGCTTCTTGGCCGCCTCACGGGTGGTGTACACGCAACCCCGCGCAGTGGCGTCCCCTCTGCCCTCTGAGCCACCCACGGGAATGGGCTTGCCGGTTATGACCCCGGGAACGTTGTAACCGTGCTGTTTGCTAAACTCGTCCATCATCCAGGCCATTATCTGCGGGTTCGTGTAGACATCGGGAGCGGGAACATCCTTCGCAGGTCCGATTATCCTGCCCACCTGACCTATGTACGCCCTGCTCAGTCTCTCGATCTCGCCGGGGGACATCTCTTTGGGATTGCAGATTATTCCGCCCTTGCCCCCTCCGAGAGGGATGTTGACCACACTGCACTTCCACGTCATCCACGCGGCCAGGGCCTTCACGGTATCCACGGTCTCGTCCGGATGATACCTTATCCCCCCCTTGCACGGGCCCCTGACGTCATTGTACTGACACCTGAAACCCCTGAAGGTCCTCAGACCTCCGTCGTCCATCCGGATCGTTAGGCTGACCTCCAACGTCCTCATGGGCTCCGCGAGAGCCTGATATATCTCGTCAGGATAGCCCAGCTTCTCTGTCGCGATCTTCAGCTGCCTCTGCGCTATCTTGAACGGGTTCAGTTCTCTCGTTGCCATTTCAGACACTCCTTTGGCTTGCACGCAACCGTGCAACTGCCCATGAAGACGATGGTGGATTTAACGTTTAGCACTCAGAAGGGGGAAAATGATTTCGGGTAGAGCCTCGATACTCGGGCCGTGAAGGGCGCGTACGTTCTCCTCATCCGCCTTAGCGAGGACAGGGACATCGGGATAGGAGCGCTGGGCACGGTCTCCTTTCCCGCTGGATTCTACGCGTACACCGGCTCCTCGATGGTGAACCTGGAGAAGAGGGTGGAAAGACATTTTCGCGAGGAGAAGAAGATGAAATGGCACATCGATCACTTCCTCCGCGAGGCGGAAATCGTGAGGGCCGTTCTCTTTCCTTCGGATGAGAAGGAGGAGTGCGGCATAAACAGAAAGATCTTCGAAGTGGATGGTGGTACGATTGTCGTCAAGGGGTTCGGCTCGTCCGATTGCTCATGCGAGGCACACCTGGCGTACTTCGGGAGGTTTCAACCGCACTTGGAGTACCCGCAGGAACGGCAGACCATGCACCCGCCCTCGTGAACGAGGGCCGCTCCGCAGTCGGGGCAAACGCCCACCACGTTCCCGCTGAATATCGGCTCGGGTGCGAACCTGTC
Organism: Thermoplasmatota archaeon; assembly: GCA_022848825.1. Classification (GTDB taxonomy): domain Archaea; phylum Thermoplasmatota; class Thermoplasmata; order RBG-16-68-12; family JAGMCJ01; genus JAGMCJ01. The sequence goes on along the minus strand of JAJISH010000142.1, from coordinate 9,411 downwards.
CAGGGTCGTGGCCTCCTCTAGGGGCTCGCCCGCCTCCAAGGCCTGCTTCCGCTTCATATACCTCTCAAGGGCCTTCCCGACCGCGTCTGGGCAGGAGAGGATGATACCGCCCTTTCCCATCAGAGGAGAGGGGCAGCGGATCCCTTTGATCTGCCTGATGAGCGGCTCCACCCGGACCCCGGACCGTAGAGCGAGTGAGATGAGTCTCGCGACGGCCTCGGACTGGGACATCGCGCAACCGCCGGACTTCCCCATCTGGGAGAAGACCTCGCACACGCCGTGCTCGTCCTCGTTGATCGTCACATAGAGCGTCCCGCATCCCGTCCTCATCTTAATCGTGGATCCCATCGTGATCGAGGGCCTAGGCCTCGGATGAAGCTTCCTTTCGGCTTCCTCCTTGGACTTCGTTGTCTGGCCAGTCGACAGGACCTGTGCGTCGCGGCTGCCGTCACGGTAGACGGTGACCCCCTTGCAGCCGAGGTCGTATGCGAGCCTGTACACCCGGGATATGTCCTCCCTTGTCGCGCTGTTGGGGAAGTTGACCGTTTTCGATACCGCGTTGTGCGTGTGTCGCTGGAACGCGGCCTGCATGCCGATGTGCCACTCAGGGGACACGTCGTGGGCCGTCACGAAAAGCTTCTGGATATGGTCAGGAACGTCGTCCATGCCGTGGACCGAGCCCCTGTCCGCGATCCTCTTCATCAGCTCCTCCGAGTAGAAGCCCTCCTTCATGGCCCTCTCCTTGAACAGGGGGTTCACCTCAATCAGCTTGTCGTCGTCCATGACCGTCCGTATGAACGACACCGCGAAGAGCGGTTCGATTCCGCCGGAGCATCCGGCGATGATGCTGATCGTGCCCGTGGGTGCTATCGTCGTCGTGGTCGCGTTCCGCACCCTCTCCCCGCCGGGAACGTCGAAGATGCTCCCAGTGAAGTTCGGGAACACACCGCGGGTCCTTGCGAGTTCCACGGATGCCTTCCTGGACTCCGTCTCGACGAAGCTCATGGCTTTCTCCGCCACGTCCGTTGCTTCCTGGGAGTCGTACCGGATCCCGAGCATGATAAGCAGGTCAGCGAAGCCCATGACACCGAGACCGATCTTCCTGTTCCCCTGGGTCATTTCCTCTATCGTCTCCAGTGGGTAGCTGTTCATGTCGATGACGTTATCGAGGAAGTGAACGGCCTTGTGGACTGTGTCCTTGAGCTTGCCCCAGTCAATCCCACCATTCACGACCATCCTTGAGAGGTTGATCGACCCGAGATTGCAGGATTCGTACGGAAGTAGCGGCTGTTCGCCACATGGATTCGTGCTCTCTATCACGCCCAGCTCCGGCGTGGGGTTGCCCTCATTCAACCGGTCGAGGAAGATTATCCCAGGCTCCCCATTGGTCCACGCCATGTCGACTATGAGGTCGAATATCTCCTTCGCCTTCATCTTCCCGCTTACCTTGCGGTCCCGTGGATTGATGAGTTCATACTCACCGTCCTTTTGCAGGGCATCCATGAAGTCCTCTGTCAAGCCGACGGAGATGTTGAAGTTGGTTATCGCCGTGTTGTCTCGCTTGCTTGTGATGAACTGGAGTATGTCGGGATGATCCACGCGGAGTATTGCCATGTTGGCCCCCCGGCGGGTCCCACCCTGTTTCACCGCCTCCGTGGCGGCGTTGAAGACCCCCATGAACGAGACGGGACCGCTCGAAACGCCTTTGGTGGAGAGGACAACGTCGTTCTTCGGGCGCAGCGCTGAGAAGGAGAATCCTGTACCGCCTCCGCTCTTGTGTATGAGGGCCGTGTCCTTGAGGGCTTGGAAGATGCTCTCCATCGAGTCCTCGATCGGCAACACAAAACACGCAGAGAGCTGCTGCAGATCCCGTCCGGCGTTCATGAGCGTCGGGGAATTGGGCACGAACTCGAGGGCGGTCATCATCTTGTAGAACTCTTTCGCTGTCTTCTCGATGTCCGCGTGCTCGTCGTAGAGTCCGTCTGCATGAGCGATGTTCTGTGCGACCCTCACGTACATCTCCTGTGGGGTCTCTATCACCTCTCCAACATCGTTCTTCTTCAGGTACCTCCTTTCCAGAACCGCGATGGCGTTGCCCGTGAGGTCCGCGACAGGAGTCCATTCCTCACCCTTCTGAGCGATGGAATCATCTGATGAACCGGAGTGAGTCATCCCCATAGTGTTAGTGCCTCCTCAATAAATAGGGGTTCGAAAACCTCTACGAGGGGATATAGGACATCACGATAAAAGGGTTTTCGAGGGGCCGCTCCGTTCCTGCGTTCTTGCGGTACTCGAGCGGTTGCGATGTCCCATGCCTCGGTGCATGATTCTTTACAACTGCCCCCACCGGGACCCCTTCATTTCCACTGGAATATGAGAGAGGGGTCCTACAACAATCTTTTTCTATGAAGTACCGATTCTCTCCCTCAGATGGTTAAGATTCTCCAGGAGTTCAAACTCGAGCTATCAGCCCTTTTCCTCATACTGGGAACATTCCTCACAGTAATCGTGATCACAGCCAATTTCTTTCGGGAGACGAGTCCCGACCTCCTCCAACGTGTGCATGCAGACGTCGGAGGGTGGTTGGTGTGGTTGGATGTAATCGCACCGATAATGTTGATGGTGGCCGCTTACTACTTCGTCGCAACGCTCAGGATGTCAAGAGAGTTCGGGAGGTTGATCGACACGAAGAGTAAGGCAACATTCATAAGGGACCAGGACAGAATCGAGGAGCTTGCCTTCTACCTAACAGAGGGACATAGGAAGACATTGGAAGAGAAGAAAGAGGAGCTAAACATCAGAAGATGATCATCCTCTTGGTCACTATAGTATCAGCGTTTTCCCTGCTAGTTACAGAAGAACACGATTCCATCTCCACAGGAAATGAAGGGGTCTCCCATACGAAAGGTTTATTCTCTGGACAAATATCTGAAACCCGATGCATGACACCTTTGGAAGACGCGTTACAAGCCTCAGGCTCTCCGTTACGACGGGATGTGACCAGAGATGCTTCTACTGTCATCATGAAGGCCAATCAACATCAGACGCAGAGATGACCGCCGAAGAGATCCGTAAACTCTTCGAAATCGCACGTGCCGTGGAAATCAAGAAGCTCAAGATCACTGGAGGTGAGCCACTCATGAGAGAAGATATCGTCGAACTCGTGCACACAGGGGCGGAGATTTTCGATGAGGTCTCTATGACGACGAACGGCACACTCCTCGCCTCTCGGGCAGAGGATCTGAAACAGGCGGGCCTGGACAGAATTAACGTGAGTCTGGACACGCTGGACCCAAAGCTGTATGAGAGAATTACCGGGGCGGATGAGATAGACAGCGTCATTCACGGGATCGACAGAGCTATCGAGGTGGGTCTCAGACCTCTCAAGATAAACATGGTCATGCTCAATGGCATGAACATCTCACACCTGCCACAACTTCTCGATTTCGCAAGCTCAAAAGGGGCGATTCTACAGCTAATCGAGCTGAGCCCCGTGGACGGAAATGGCGGTGACGGACTCCGGGGGTACTTCTGCCCGCTCGGTGAGATAGAGACCTCCCTCGCGGCGTGCGCGACACGCCTGGAGAGAAACGAGCTTCATGATCGGAGGAGGTACACAGTTCCCCACAACGGCTCCACAGTTAGTGTGGAAATCGTGAGATCTGTGGGAAGGGAAAGCTTCTGCATGAACTGCACCCGCATCAGGGCGACCTCGAACGGCATGCTGAAACCCTGTCTGATGACCGGTGACGGAATGATAGATTTCCTCTCCCCGCTTCGGGCAGGAGCCTCGGATAGCGAGCTGCTCGCCCTGTTCGAGGAAGCGATTAGGAAACGGAGACCTTACTGGGTGGCCAAATGAGGATACACTTGAAGCTGTTCGCGACCTTCCGCGAGGTTGTCGGTGAGAGAGACATTGTCATGGAGGTCGGAGCAGGCTCAACGGTGGAGGACATCGTGACCGAGCTGTTGGGCAAGTATCCGAGACTGAAGGCCCACAGGGATTCCATGATCTACTCCGTCAACAAGGAATATGCCGACCCTGGCGCAACACTCAGTGACGGGGATGAGGTCGGGATCCTACCGCCAGTGACCGGTGGTTGATTGATATCCATTCAGAACGAGGACATCTCTCCCGAAGAGATAATCAACGCGTTGAAGGCCCCTGAGGCAGGGGCCGTGGTGAGCTTTCTTGGCGTCGTGAGGAGGGACCCGGACGTCGCCTCGGGGCTCGAGGTCGAGGCGTACGAAGAGATGGCCCTGGAAAGGCTGAGGGAAATAGCCAAAGCCGCAAAGAAGCGGTTCGAGATCCTGGACATTGCCATCGTCCACAGGATTGGAACGCTCGCCTTGGGCGACAATATCACATTCATCGCCTCATCCGCCGCGCACAGGTCCGACGCCTTCGCCGCGACGGAGTGGGCGCTAGAAGAGGTTAAGAGGACCGTTCCTTTGTGGAAGAAGGAGATATAGATGGGCGGAATGGTCGATATTCAGGACAAGACCAGTACCAGCCGCGAGGCCGTTTCGGAGGGCTTCCTGCTACTCAGGGACGGGACGCTGAAGGTAGTCCGAGCGGGCCAGACGAAGAAAGGCGACCCGGTGAAGACCAGCGAGGTAGCCGCGATCCAGGCGGTCAAGGACACACCCCGCATAATCCCATTCTGTCACCCAATCCCCCTCACGAACGTGGCGGTCGAGCTCGAGGTCCTGGATGACAGGGTGCGATGCGAGTGCCGGGTCAAGGCACACTACAAGACGGGGGTCGAGATGGAGTCGCTGGTCGGCGTCACCGTTGCTCTCCTCACGTTCTGGGACATGGTGAAGTATCTTGAGAAGGATCAAGCGGGGCAGTATCCCCATACAAGGATCGAGGGCATAAGGGTAATCTCAAAGGTGAAGTGATGGGTCTCGAGGAGCACAGAAGGAAAGGACCGGAGAAGGTCAGATGCGCCATCATCGTGACCAGCGACACCAGGAAAGCTCAGACGGACAAGTCGGGCAGCACGATAAACCAGCTTCTCCAGGACGCAGGCCACGAGATAACAGACTACAGAATCGTCCCCAACAGCGCGACGTCCGTCGCTGACGCTCTGGAGGCGGCCTTGGAGAGTTCCCAGGTCGTCGTGGTCAGCGGCGGGACCGGGGTCTCCAAGAAAGACATCACGGTCGACGTCGTCGAGCCCCTTTTCGAGAGGAAACTCAGCGGGTTCGGTGAACTCTTCCGACACCTCAGTTACCGTGAGATAGGCTCCGCCACCATCGTGAGCAGGGCCGTCGCCGGCACGATTGGGGCAACGGTCATATTCTGTCTGCCGGGGTCAGAGGGCGCGGTCAAGCTGGCGATGAGGGAACTAATCCTGCCCGAGATATCACACATCGTGGGGGAGCTCGAGAAATGATGCGCCCCTTCACCAAGCTGTTGTCCCTCGAGGACGCCGAGACGATCATGCTCAAGAGCGTCAGGCAGGTCGAAAGGAAGGAAGAGATATCCATCGGAGACGTTGGCGGGCGGGTCCTGGCTCGGGAGATCGTCTCGGATATGGACGTGCCGCCCTTTGACCGCTCGGCCATGGACGGGTTCGCCGTGAGGGCAGAGGACACGTTCCCGGCGGGGAAGTTCGATCCCGTGGAGCTCCGCGTTGTTGGGAAGTCACTGGCGGGGCACCCATCTGGCGCAGTCGTCAAGAACGAAGAGTGCATCGAGATCGCGACCGGCGCCAAGCTCCCTGACGGCGTGGATGCGATCGTGAAGGTGGAGAACACCGAGGTCACGGACGACACCGTCAAGATCTTCGCACCCGTCCACCCTGGTCAGGATGTTTCCAAGAGGGGCGAGGACATCAAGGCGGGTCAAAGCGTCATGAAGCCCGGGGCGTATCTGGACCCGTCGAACGTCGGCGTCGCTGCCGCCCTGGGGATCGAAAAGCTAAGCGTCTTTGAGCGGCCAACAGTTGCCATAGTCCCGACGGGGGCCGAGGTCGCGCCGCCTGGAGCGGACCTGCAGGAGGGTCAGGTCTACGACATCAACACCTACACGCTCTCCCAAGTCGCTCTCCTGAACGGTTGCACGCCCCGCCCCTGGGGAATCGTTTTGGACGAACTCGAGGCCTTGCGGAAGGCGCTCCATGAGGCACTCTCCGAGGATCTTGTCCTCTTCTCTGGCGGGAGCTCCGTGGGCGAGACGGACATCCTCGTGGACATCCTCAAAGAACGGGGGGAGATACTGTTCCACGGCATACAGGTGAAGCCAGGGAAGCCGACGCTCTGCGGGGAGGTCGATGGCAAGCTTGTCGTGGGGATGCCTGGCTATCCAGCGTCCTGTCTGACGAACGCCTACACGCTCCTCGCTCCTGTCCTCAGAAAGATGGCAAGGGTCCCGCCGGAGAACGAGCGCCATATGGACGTTCCGATCTCCAGACGGGTCGTCTCAAGTCTGGGCAGGTTGCAGCTGCTCACGGTCAGAATCGAGGAAGAAGAGGCGGTACCGGTCTACAAGGAGTCCGGGGCCATCACCAGTCTCGCGGACGCTGACGGCTACATTGAGATTCCGATAAACACGGAGCTCGTCGAGAAGGGAGAGATCGTTCGCGTTAAGCTCTTCAGGCCAGTTTGACCATCTTGAGCGAGCGCTTCCGAGGACACTTGACCTTCTTCTTCACTTCAATGATCGTGACCTTCTGGCGGTCTTTCAACCCCAGAGGATGACAGAGCCGATAGTGCTCGCAACCGATTTCCCCACATTCTGGGAACTCAAGCGTCACCGTAGAGCCCTCGACCGCGGTCTTCGTATTGACGGTGGCATCGATGGGGACGATCTCCACCTCGACGACACGTACGCCGTCCTCATGGACTCTGCAGCTGTGGTGCAACCTCCTCACTGAACTGATCCGATATCTCTTTCCCGCTTCGAGGTTGAAGCAGACTCCCTTGAGCCTGCAGTCTTTGCACTCAGAAAGGGGTCCACTATACACAAACTCGTTTCCTTCTTTGACCTGCCTCTCGCCGATGAGAGTGACTAGGACCATCATCTTTCACCCCCTGTTAGATTACTTTCGTGATCGAGGCCAGATGTTCTGCGGCCTCGTGGGTCAGTCCTCCATCGCCGAGGATCGTGTATCTCTCCTTGTTGACCTCGTGTGCGTGAACCAACGCCTCGATTATCTCGTCGTCCGTGACGCCGAGGCTCCGGGCGGTGGTGGGTGCGCCGATCGTGAGCAGCGCCTCTCGAATCCTTTCCCAATCCCCACCATGAAGGTACATCATCATGATCGTTCCCACGCCGCACTGTTCGCCGTGCAGTCCTGGTTTCTTCGCTAGTCTGTCCAGGGCGTGGGAGAATTTGTGTTCTGACCCGCTTGCGGGACGTGAACTTCCCGCTATACTCATTGCGACGCCGGAAGATACCAACGCCTTAGCCACGAACCAGGCGGATTCCTCCAACCTGGGTTTGATTGATCCTGCATTCTCGATAAGCAGACTGGCGGTCATCCTGGACAGGGAGGCCGCGTAACTGCTGAAGTACTCATTCTTGAGCTTCCTTGCAAGTATCCAGTCCTTCACCGCCGTGGAGTTGGATATGATGTCCCCGCAGCCGGCCGCCAGGAGCTTGTAGGGGGACTCTGCCAGAATCGCAGTGTCCATTATCACCGCCAGGGGCGTGCGGGCCGCCACAGACCTCTTCCCGCCATCACTGTTGATAGATCCTCTTGATGAAACGATGCCGTCGTGGGAGGCTGCGGTGGGAACGCTCAGGAAGGGCAAGTCGACCTTGTTCGAGGAGCACTTCGCTACGTCGATGGGCCTGCCCCCGCCTACGCCGAGCACGAAGTCGAAGCCACCGTCGGTCAAGCGGTCCGCCGCCGAGTCGACGATTTCCATGGAGGCATCCTCGATGACGTAGTGCTCAGCAGAGAAATTCTCTCCACGGAGTATCTCAGCGACTTCGTCTCCGGCGATCCCCTTGGTGGTAGGGTCGCAAACAATCAAGGCTTTGCTTCCTATGTTCAACTCAGCGGACACGCTCCCAACCTCGAGGATCGCACTGTGTCCGATGACAACCTTCCTGGGCAACTCCATGGCCTTGGATTTCGTGAAGTCCTCTACGTTGTTCGTGTGATGCGCCGACAAGTGGTTCTCTCCTTGGAGGCTCTGGGAATGTGCAGATGATTCTCCGAGTATTTAATAATGACCAACTTGACTTCGGGTAGCCAGATATGCAAAGGGAGCGCTTGTTGGGTGCAAAGGCCGAAAGGCCCATGATCGCAGTCAACCGCTCTCGATTGCCGCCCGATTTCCAGTATCCCGCTCCAGAATCTCGAGACAACATTTAAAAGATGGACTCTCTCTTGACTCTGGTGATGCGGCTGCCCACAGCTTCGGCGTTCAACCTTCTGGTCGTCACAGGGAAGAAGGCCACAGACAGGCGCAGAGCGGAGGAGGAGTTTCTTCGGGGCAACATCCTATGTGATGAGAGGAACTACCGAGATGCGGTGTCCCGCTATGACAAGGCGGTCGAGCTCGGTTTTGATGACGAAGTCGTCTTCAACAACAAAGGCGTGGCACTGGATTCTTTGGGTGAGCACAGGGCGGCGCTTGAGTGCTACGAGCGGGCGGTGGCCCTCAGCCCGGAGTACGAGATTGCATGGTATAACATGGGCAATGCGCACTCGTATCTGAGTGCCTATGACGAGGCGGTCAAGTGCTACGACAAGGCCATCAGCATCGACCCCAACTACAAGCTGGCAAGATATGACAAGGCGTTGGCCCTCGCCCAGGCAGGAAAGGTCAGACGGGCCGTGGACGTCTACAACCAGATGGTGAAGGAGGATCCTAGTGACAAGGCGGCTTGGTTCCGCAAGGCCTCGCTCCTCGAGGACGTCGGGCGGTTCGAGAAGGCCAAGGAGGCCTACGAGATTACGGTCGAGATCGACCCCGACTTCGCCGATGCCTGGAACGGGATGGGCAACGTCCTTTACGCTCTCGAAAGGTTCGAAGAGGCGATAGACTGCTATGACAAGGCGCTGGAGTTGGACCCCGCGAACGCCGAGGCCTGGAACAACAAGGGGTTCACGTTCTTCATGCTGGGGATCTTCGACGAGGCGCTGAAATGCTATGACGAGGCGCTTGAGATCAGACCGGGTTACAAACACGCCTGGTACAACAAGGGCTACACCTATCACGGGATGGACGAACTGGAGAAGGCCATCGAATGCTACGAGAGGGCCCTCGAGATGGACAAGGACGATGAGGTTCTCTGGAACAACATCGGGAACGCCTACTACAATCTGGGCAAGTACGAGGAGTCCATTCCTTACTTCTTCGAAGCGATTCGGGTCAACTCGGACTATGAGATCGCATGGAACAACATTGGAAACGCGCTGAACAAGATGAAGAGGTTTGGCGAGAGCA
>JAJISH010000141.1 GCA_022848825.1 Thermoplasmatota archaeon | reverse complement strand
GCTCTGCCACTGACACGTCGATTCCAAACTGCGAAGCGTCGGTGATCAGCTGCTTCGCCTCCTCTAGAGCGTCCTTCGCCGTGGTCAAGCCCGCGCCGACGGTCTCGAACTTCTTCTTCGCGGACTGCAGGTCCTTTATGGAACCCTCGAAGTCCTCGTTCTCCAGGGACAGTATCGCGCTCTCTATCAGTTCCTCGGTTCTCTCGACATCTGCTCCCAGCCCCCTCGCGGCGGTTACGTCCTCACGGAATGCCTCGAGGCTCTCAGCAATCTGCTGCATGAAAGCGTCCTCAAGGCCGCTCTTGCTCTGCCTCACGAGCCCAACGGCCTTCCTTACATCTCTCCTCTTCCCAGCGGCGATCGCCTCGCTGATCAGCTTCCTGCTCTCGGTTATGTCGACGCCAAGCTTCTTGGCGGATATGAGCATCGGCTTGACCTCGTTCACGAGCTTCGGGAGGGTCTTGTAGAGGGTCCGTATGTCTTCCTCCTTCTCCTCGACCTCCTCGGCCATGCGGGCGTCTCTCTTCACCCGCACCCTTTCCAGGACCGTGATATGTGGCACCGGAGGCTCGATCTCCAGCTCCTGAGGGGACTCGGGCTCCGGCAGCTCCACAGCCTCTTCTTCCACTTCCTCGGCGGATTCTGGAACCAGTATCGCCTCTCCTTCTTCGAACTCCTCAGCCGCTTCCTCTGCGGGCGCTTCCTCCTCGGCGGGAGCCTCTTCCTCTGATTCGAACTCAACCCCACAACCCGGACAGGACGAGGCATCACTGGCAACTATCGCCTGACAGACGGGACACTCGAATTCAGCCTCTTCTTCCCCGGCGAACTCCGCGTCGCATTCAGGGCAGGACGTTGCGTCGGAGGCAACTGAAGCGCCGCAAACGGGACATTCGAACTCGACGTCCTCTCCCTCCTCGACGACGGCTGTATCGTTCTTCCGCAGGCTCTTGATGTCTTCCAGGATGTCGCCCTCTTCGCCCTTATCCTCTCCAACGATGTTCGCGAGGATTTGATCTATCGATTTCTCGTCGTTAATCGTGATCTTGTCTATGTCCAAACCCGGCTCCGAATCGAAGTCGAAAAGTGTCAAATCGGTGTGGCAAGAAGGGCAAATCTTGGCGGTGGGGTCTATTGTTGCATCACATACTGGACAAGTATTTTTCTCCCCACCTGCCAAAGAAGTTCACCTCGGATAAGGACTGCGGGTTTGAACTAATATTGCATGTGAGTTAAATAGTTATCGATGTGGGTCAGGCCGTGCCAAGACATGATAACCGAAACGATAGAGTTAAATCATACAATGATATCTGAACGACAGCCGTCCGGGAGATGGATAATGTTCAAGAACTCTATAGAGGGGCTGGACAAGGTTTTCAAGACGGACATTGAAGCGCCCAAAGTGGTACTCGTTACCGGCCCCCCAGGATCCATGAAGACCAGTTTCTGCTACGCAATGATGTCGAATTATCTCTCGAACTCGGGCGAATTCGGCCTCTATACGACGCTCGAAGAGAGCGTCACGAGCCACCTGAAGAACATGGAGAGCCTCGGCGTCGAGATATCCCTGAACCTTCAGATATCGGATTTCACGGACCTGCGCGAGATCGACCAGGTCGTCGATGAGAGCGAGGCGACCGACTACCTGCAGTTCATAGAGAAGATGATCACGCACTTCAAGAAGGTCCACGGGAAGAAGTTCAAGGTCTTCGCGCTCGACTCCCTCGGAGCTCTCTACTCGCTCATGGAGGACGTGAGCGACATGAGAAAGAAGATGTTCTACTTCTTCAAGATGATCAGGGACAACGACCTCATCTCGTTCGTTATCATGGAGAGGTCTCTCGGAGCGGAGTCCCAGCTCCTCGGAAACGAGGGATTCCTGGTCGATGGGATCATCATGCTGGGACTGGACAGGATGAGGGGAAAGCTCGTCCGCTACCTCCAGGTCGAGAAGATGAGGGCCTCGCAGCACAGCATGGAACGTCATGCCGTCCAGGTCGGGGAAGACGGGATATCCATCCTGGGCCCGATCTTCGATAGCGGGGGTGATTAGATACAAAAGATTATTACCGCAAGAGATGTATTTGGTTTGAGCGGGATTATTTATCTATGTGAGGCGATATAATTGGCAGAAGATGAGGCTCCAGAGGAAGAGGCCGCTTCCGATTCGGCCCTTGGCAGTGAATCCATATTCGACACCATTAAGAAGGTCGAGCAGGCACTCAAGGACAAGGAAGAGACGATCCGGAAGAAAGAAGCGGAGCTTGGTGAGCTAGAGGCACGAGTGCAGACGCAGAAGGACGAGATAGATTCTGCGAAACAGACCCTCGACTCCGAGAAGGAGAGCATTGAGGCCGAGAGGAATGAGCTGAGTGCGGAGAAGGAGAGAGTCGAGAAGCTCGGCGCGGAGTTCTCCCAGAAGGAGACGGAGCTCGCCAGCCGGGAATCCGAGGTATCTTCCAGGCAGGAGCAGCTCGT
>JAJISH010000140.1 GCA_022848825.1 Thermoplasmatota archaeon | reverse complement strand
GGCCGCCGAACGTGCGCGACATAGGCATCGACGGGTACACCGGCCAGCCGGGCGAGGAGATAGTCGTCCGGGCGGTCGATGACTGCGAAGTCGTGTCCGTGCACGTCGCCATCACGCACGACGGCGAGGCCGTGGAGGAGGGCGAGGCCTACGTGGACCCGCTCAACGCCACGCTCTGGCGGTACACGACCACGCAGGAGAACGAGCTCCCAGGGACCGTCATCGAGGCATACGCCACGGACAGGCCCGGGAACGTGACCGCAGGAGCCATCGAGCTCTGAGGCTGAAGGCGCACTACGCCGTCTCCGAACCATATGCGGGGGCGTCTACTCCCCCCCACGGGCGGTGGCCACTGCTACCGCCCTCTTTTTTCGGAGCGTCAGCGCCGTCGACGAGAGTGATCGCATGACCTGCTTGATACTGATGTTCGACCCGGAGAGGATACGCACGAGGTTCGTGCACCTGCCAGGGGAGAAGGCTCCAGCCTCGATCAAGACCCGCATCGGGGACTTCGTCGTCATCCTGGAAGGAGAGTTCGCGGATGATAAGGCTCCGCCCCTACCAGAGTGAGTGCATCCGCGCCGTTCTGGAGCGCATTCGCGCCGGGGAGCGGCGGGCGCTGCTGCACCTCGCGACCGGGACGGGGAAGACGCTGATCGCCGCCAAGCTCGTCGAGAGACTGACGCTGGCGGGCGGCGTGAAGGTGCTCTTCCTGGTGGACCGCATCCAGCTGGCGGTGCAGGCGCACGAGACCTTCGAGAGCGTGATGCCCGGCCGCAGCTACATCCTCCGCCCGGGGATGCCGCGATGGGACAGGCAAGTGACGATCGCGCTGCTGCAGACGATGATCTCCCGCCTCGGTGAGTTCGACGCTCGGGAGTTCGACGTCGTTTTCGTGGACGAGTGCCACCGCTCCGTGTTCGGACGCTGGAGACCGTGCGTGGAGCGCTTCGACGCGATCAGGATAGGACTCACGGCTACGCCCTCGTGCTACTCGAAGGAGCTCTTCGGCCCCGCGACCTACCGCTACGCGCTGCGGCGGGGGATCGAGGAGGGCTACCTGTCTCCGTACAGGATATACCGCGCCATGACGCTCATAACGAAAGGAGGCGTCCGCGTGAACGGGACGAACTACGGGCCTCAGGAGCTGGAGCGCATGATCACTGTGCCGGATCGAAACCGCAAGATGGTCGAGGAGATCGAGCGGATCGCCATCGCTGGCAAGGTCCTGGTGTACGCGATAACCAAGAAGCACGCCGCTCAGATCGCTGGATTCTTCAACGCCTTGCGTCCCTCGCTCGGCGGGCGGTACGCTGAGGCGATAACGACGGACTGCGAGGACCCGCAGGACGCCATCAGGCGCTTCAAGCGGGAGGAGTATCCTCGGATCGCAGTCTCCGTCGGCATGCTGGACACGGGCTTCGACTGCCCCGGGGTCGTGAACATAGTCTTCTGCCGCCCTACGGGCTCGGAGATTCTCTACAAGCAGATACGCGGCCGCGGAACGAGGCTGTGCGCGGGGAAGAGATCATTCCTCATGCTCGACTTCGTGGGGAACAGCGAGCGCTTCAACGAGGGATACGTTCCCCCAAAGGAGTTGCCCCTCGACCCCAGGATGGGAGGCTCTCACCGCAAGGGAGGCGGGACCTTCGTGCCCACCGTGGTGGCGACGGACTCGTGGATCTGGCGGGAGTGGTTCGACGTCGCACCGGGCGGGGAGGCTGTGGACCTGGGGGACCTGGCGGGCGAGATCGGGAGTGGAGCGGGAGAGGACATGTGGTTGTCGCAAGCGGAGCTGGAGGCGGGCTGAGGGTGAATCGCTGTGACAAGACTTCAAAACGAAATCGAATCGAGCTAATGCAATCGCATAGGAGTAGCGGTCAAGGACGTGGTAGCATGAGTGATAGGACCAAATTGCCGATAGACCTGATCGAGAAAGCCAGGGGGATGGAGGACAGATTATTGGAATTCATAGGCAACCAGCATCGGAGGGCGGTGGCGAACGTCCTCGTGTGCGGTGAGAACTACTGCGCTTGCCGCCAGCGCGTAAACATGAAGGAGATAACGAGAGCCCGCGAGGCGACGGGCATTCGCGCTCGATTGGACCCGCGGGATTGGGTGCAGGGGCAGGTGGAGAGGCTTTGCCGGATCCTTGACCTCCCGGACGAGGCGTTTGTCGGGATCTGGGAGAGAGCGGAC
>JAJISH010000014.1 GCA_022848825.1 Thermoplasmatota archaeon | reverse complement strand
CGATGAGGTACCTCTTGAAGGCGCTGGGGAAGAGAACGATCATCACGATCCCCGCGTGCTGCATCGCCATAATGTCCGGAATCTACCCAAGGAATTTCCTCAAGGTGCCCCTGCTCGATGTGGCGTTCGAGACGACCGCTGCGTCCGCGAGCGGTATCCGAGCGGCCCTGGACGCGAAAGGCATCGACGACGTCTATGTCGTCGGCTTCGGCGGGGACGGCGGGACCGCGGACATCGGGATCCAGGCCCTGTCAGGGACGGCGGAGCGTGGCGACAACATCATCTACGTGATGTACGACAACGAGGCCTACATGAACACGGGCATCCAGCGAAGCGGGGCGACGCCCTTCGGCGCGTGGACGACGACGACGCCAGTCGGGGAGGGCGGTGACTTCAAGAAGAGGCCCAAGAAGAACATGGTCGAGATAATGGTGGCCCACGACATTCCCTATGCGGCGACAGCGTCAGTTGCATACCCGGAGGACTTCGTGAAGAAGGTGGTGAAGGCGAAGGATATGGACGGAACGAAGTTCTTCCACGTGTTCTCGCCCTGCCCGACGGGCTGGCGGTACTCGCCCGAGATGACCATCCAGATAGGCGTGCTGGCCTTCCAGACAACGGTCTTCCCGATGTACGAGGTCGTGAACGGGGTGTACAGGGTGACCAAGAAGCCCGCGAAGAGGAAGCCCGTGAAGGATTATCTCAAGCTGCAGGGAAGGTTCAAGCACCTCGACGACGAGACGATCGATATCATCCAGAAGAACGTCGACAGGAACTGGGAGATGCTCCTCGCGAAGGCAGAGTTCACGAAGAAGTTTGCCGAGTAGGGAAACGCTAATAAGACCCCGCCCATTATCAGAGAGCCTTTGAAATACTGGGGGAGGAGAAATGAGTTCTAAGCGAAGCGGTGTGAGCCTCACAGAAGACGAGATGCCAAGGAAATGGTACAACATACTCCCCGATCTTCCGGAGGAGCTGCCGAAGCCCAAGGACCCCGAAGAAGGGGAGTCCAGGGTGGAAATGCTCCCGAAAGTGATGATCAACGAATGCCTTGGCCAGGAGTTCTCCGAGGCCAGGTGGATAGACATCCCGGACGAGATAATGGACCTCTTCATACAGGCCGGAAGACCGAGACAGCTCTTCAGGGCGAAGAGGCTCGAGCAGGTGCTCAAGACCCCCGCCAAGCTCTACTACAAGGCCGAGTTCTACAGCCCGACCGGGAGTCACAAGGTGAACACTGCCCTCGCCCAGGCCTACTACGCAAAGAAGGCGGGCTTCGAGAGGCTGACGACGGAGACCGGTGCCGGCCAGTGGGGGACAGCGCTCGCCTATGCCGCGAGCCTGGCGGGCCTCGAGACGAAGATATTCTGGGTCAGAGCCGTCCACGACTGGAAGGTCGCGAGAAAGAACTTCATGAGGCTCTACGGTGGCGACGTGCGCGCGTCACCAAGCAACTCCACCAAGGTCGGCAGGGAACTGCTCAAGGAGAACAGTAACCATCCCGGGTCCCTGGGAATAGCGGTCTCGGAGGGCATGGAGGACGCGTTGGACGACCCGCAGGCGGTGTACTGCCTGGGCTCGGTTCTCAATCACGTCCTGCTGCATCAGACGATCATCGGATTGGAGACCAAGAAGCAGTTCGAGAAACTGGACGAGTACCCCGACATGGTGATATCCTGCCTCGGTGGCGGGAGCAACTTCGGCGGCTTCGCCATCCCGTTCCTCGGCGACGCGATAAAGGGCAAGAAGATACATTTCATAGCGGCTCAGACTGACGTATCTCCCAACCTCCAGGGCGAGTACAGATACGACTTCGCGGACCACGGAGAGCTCACGCCCATGCTGAAGATGTACACGTTGGGGCACAAGACAGAGATGAAGCCCATCATGGGGGACGGGCTGAGGTACCATGCGGCGGCGCCGATCATAAGCCTGCTGAGAAAGCACGGCTACATCGACACGATCGCGTATCCCGCAGACGAGAAGTACGTGTTCGACAAGGCGCGGACGTTCATCCAGAGCGAGGGTTTCCTTCCTGCGCCAGAGTCTGCCTTCAGCGTCGCATGCGCCATAGACCAGGCTATCGAGTGCAAGCGTAGGAACGAGGAGAAGGTCATCGCCTTCAACATCAGCGGGCACGGGTTCATGGACATGGAGGGCTACACGGAAGTCCTCGGGCTGCAGTAGCCGGCGCCTGTCACTGCTCCCTCGCGTTCTCCCACTAAGGGTTATATCGCAGATTTGGGATTGTCCATCGGGCGATATCATGATGGAAGTCAATTATGAGGCGTTGGCAAGGAAGATAGTGAACAAGTGCATGCGAATCAAGGAGAACGAGGTCGTCATGCTCTCTGGCGGGATGTACAACATGGAC
>JAJISH010000139.1 GCA_022848825.1 Thermoplasmatota archaeon | reverse complement strand
CCAGGTCGACCGAGGTATTCCTGAGGAGGAGCCGGACCTGCATGTTCGTGTAGGACGGATATCTGGAGAGCATCAACGCGGCGACGCCCGAGACATGCGGTGTTGCCTGCGACGTTCCTGGCATGTTCTGATAATACGGGTTCGTTCTTTTACAGGACAAAATGGTGACTCCAGGGGCAGTGAGTTCGAGCTCGTTCCCGTAGTTGGAGAAACCCGCCCTCGTGTCGGTGGAGTCGGTCGCTCCGACAGCTATGACGGTGTCGTATCTGCCAGGATAGTGCACTCCATTCGAGCCGTCATTCCCCGAAGCTCCGACAAGGAGCGTGCCATTGTCCCAAGCGTTCTGTGCCTGTGTCTTCACGCTGTTGGGGGCCGACGAGCCGCCAAGACTCATCGAGATGATGTCGGCACCGTTCTCATACGCGTACTTGATCCCGGATGATAGCCAGGACCAGTCTCCAATTCCGTTCCTGGCCAGGACCTTGACTGCCATTATCTTCACTTGTGCTAGGCCAGCTATTCCCTTGGAGTTGTTCATCACGGCAGCGGTGATGCCCGAGACATGCGTCCCGTGGTAGATATCCGCCGGATTGTCATTGGTGTCCCTGTCATTGTTATCCATGACGTACTCCGTGTCGTTGAAGAAGTTCCAGCCATACAGGTCATCGATGTAGCCGTTGCCGTCATCATCAACGCCCGGCGTGCCGCCATCCTCGCTGGGGTTCTTCCACATATTCCCCGCCAGGTCCTCGTGTAGGTAGTCGACGCCCGTGTCGAGAATCGCAACGATGACGGAGCTGTTGCCCTTTGTGAGATTCCAGGCGTCCTGAGCTTGTATCTTCTTGGGGCCCCATTGGTTTGCCCACCGCGGATCGTTCGGGGTGTAGCTTATCTTGTAGAACCCGTTTGGCGAGATGAACTCCACGGACGGGTCCCGGGCGGTCTGGAACATGACGTAGTCCAGATCACGTTCGAATATCCTGAAGACCGCCTCTCCGATGGCGGGATAGAGTCGAAGAAGCTGTAGTCCATTCCTCTCAGTGAATTCCTCAATCATGGAGAAGTCGAAGTCCGGAGTGAAATCCACTATGATTTGGTCCGCGTAGATCTCCTTCCGATTGTAGTCAAGATACACTTTGAGGGCAACCTCGTCCATCTGACTTTCACGCTGCGGATTCGCCTGGGTTCCGAGAACAGCTGGAAATATGGATGCAATCAGAAGCAGGGCTATGGTAGTGACAACTCTAGCAAGTGACATTTGGAGCCCCCATGGATGCTATATCAGATTTCCCTTATACTACTTTAAACTTCTTTTCTGGCTGTCAGAGAGGAGTCAGAGACGCGACCCGGACCAGTGCATCCCTGAGAAACCCTTTATACAGGCTCGTGGCATTCGGAATCCGTGCTCACCGTCGGGATCGAAGGTACCGCCCACACGGTTGGAATCGGACTCGTCGACGAATCGTGCAATGTCCTGGCGAACGAATTCGCGGTCTACACACCTGCGAAGGGCGGGATCCACCCGAGGGAGGCAGCCAACTTCCACGCCGAGAATGTCGTGTCCCTCATCCGAGACACTCTCGAAGCGGTCTCGGCGGATTTCAGGGACTTGGACCTCGTTGCGTTTTCCCAAGGACCTGGTCTCGGCCCTTGCCTCAGGACGGTCGCCACAGCCGCGAGGGCTCTGTCCATCTCTCTCGGGATTCCGATAATAGGTGTCAACCACTGCGTTGCTCACCTCGAGATAGGACGAAAGACGACCGGATGCAATGACCCGGTTCTGCTCTACGTATCTGGCGGAAACACCCAGGTCATCGGGTTCTCCAACAGACGGTATAGGGTCTTTGGCGAGACCCTGGACATAGGTATCGGGAACCTAATCGACAAGTTCGGTCGTGAGATCGGACTGACGTTTCCTTGCGGTCCAAAGGTGGAGGAGCTAGCCAAGAACGATCACGATC
>JAJISH010000138.1 GCA_022848825.1 Thermoplasmatota archaeon | reverse complement strand
TCTTTGACCCCGAGCCCAACCCACGAGCGACCGCCCGCGAGCTCGGTTCCATGGGTCCTTCCACAGGAAATGTAGGGTGCCAAAATGTTCTAATACTCCGAGGCAATATCTATTCAACAGTTTGTTGAAAATGGGGAGGTCTGGGTACGGATAGAGTTCCCACGGCGATCGAGGGCTTTGACATCCTTGTAGATGGTGGATTCCCGCGAAACAGCGTCAACATCATCTCTGGGCCATCGGGTTCGGCAAAGAGCCTGTTCTGTCTGCACTTCGTGCTCAACGGCGTCGAGGAGTTCTCCGAGCCCGGCATATACGTCTCCTACGAGGAATCCGCGAAGACCCTCAGGGAGACCCTAAGGAACTTCGGTATGAGGCCGGAAGGGCCGGAATCGAAGGGCACCCTCAATTTCATCGACATGGGGGAGATGAGGAAGCTGAGCCAGGGGGACGAGTTCCTGGACTTCGATTCCCTCGAGTCCATGCTCACAGGCCTGATCGACGCGACAAGTGCGAAGCGCCTAGTGGTTGATTCGCTAGCGGTCCTCGGCCTGCACTATGACAACCTGAACGATTTCAGGCGGGAGCTCTTCCAGTTCGGCAGGTTCCTGAGCGAGAAGGAGATAACCTCGATACTCGTCACCGAGGCGGGCGAGGAGGGCAGGCTCACGAGGTTCGGCATCGAGCAGTTCATCGCTGACTCGTTCATCTATCTGGGGCTGGACAACGTGAAGGGCGAGCTCAGGAGAACGATAGTCGTCCGCAAGATGAGGCTGACGAATCACGACGTTTGCGTTCATCCGTTTCTGATAACGAACAAGGGAATGAAGGTATCCAGTGACGTGAAGGTTGAAGGGGTATAGACATGGTGTCCATGGGAGTCAAGGGGTTTGAGCTGCTCTTGCCAGAGGGGATAGGCGAGAGGACGGCCGTCGTCCTCCAGGGGGCGGCGGGAGACGAGAAGGACCTTTTCGCGTACCAGTTCCTCGCGGAGGGGCTGAAGGCATACGAGGGCGTCATGGTCGTCCTCAGCAAGACATCTCCCGCCGAGTTCCGGGAGGAGATGAAGAAACACGGGGTCAAATGCGAGGCCCACGAGGAGGAGGGTTCCCTCGTCATCGTGGACTGGTATTCATACAAGAAGGGGAGGATAGACGGCGTCCAGATCGAGGGCTCGGTCTTGAGTTCTTCCCAGAGCCTACTGAACCTCGAGATCGCGATAACCGATGCGACGAAGAGGCTCGTCCCGTACCCAAAGAGGAGGGCGGTCCTCGACGTCCTGTCCCCGTCGCTGAAGATGTTCGGTTCGACCGAGGTCTACACGTTCGCTCAGAAGCTTCGCACGAGATTGCGGACGGAGAACATCGCCTCACTGCTCATCCTGGAGAAGGGCATGCATCCGGACGATATCGTCCAGAGCATCCATCAGTCCTTCGACGGCGTGATCGACTTCGCCAGGGAGAGGAAGGAGGACAGGGTCGAGAGGAGAATCGGGCTGCTCTTCGTCAGGGGGATCTCGTACGAGCCGAAGTACACCGGCTACAGACTCGTTGACGGCAGGATCGTGGTCGCTGAGTCCGCCGAGACGGATGAGGAAAAGACAGTGAGGATACTCAAGAGGCAGGAGGAGCTTCTGGCCAAGGACCCGAGCAACGCGAGGATCTGGTTCTCGAGAGGTTCCCTGTTCGCCGACATAGGCGAGTTCGGGAAGGGACTGGAGTGTTTTGACAAGGTCCTTGAGCTCGATCGGGACCATATGGGCGCGTGGAACGGCAGGGCATACGCCCTCTCCCAGCTCGGCAGGACTGAAGAGGCGACGGAGTCCTACAAGAACGCGCTCGTGCTCGTCGCCAAGCAGGTCGATAAGGATCACTACGAGAGACTGACGTCCAAGGAGGGAATAGAAGAGGCAAGGCCCGAGAAGGTTCAGCCCGAGAAGGTAGAGGCTGAGAAGGTGGAGCCTGAGAAGGTAGAGGCTGAGGTGCCCGAGGCCAAGAAGCGCATATGCGCGCTGTGCGGGGCCCAGGCCTTCGCGACCGCCGAGAAATGCCCGGAGTGC
>JAJISH010000137.1 GCA_022848825.1 Thermoplasmatota archaeon | reverse complement strand
TTCTCGTCGACCTCGATGTTCTCCATGGTGATGCACTGGTTCGGGCAGACGCGCGAGCAGAGCCCGCAGCCGATGCACCTTCCCCAGTCTATCGAGTGCTGTCCTCGGAACCCCTCGCGCAGGGCGGCCCTCTCCTCGGCGGACTCGTACGGGATCAGAATGGTCTCGGGCTTGAGCAGCGACTTGAACGTCTGTTTCATGGAGACGTACAGAGGTTTCAGGAAGTAGTTCATCAGACCCGACTTGTCGGCCATCAGAACCACCCCATCCCGAAGTGTGACAGGAACTTCAACGCCACCGCGATGAGGATGGTCGCGAAGCTCAGGGGGACGAGCTCGTACCAGCCTATCTTGAGTATCTGGTCTATCCTGATCCTGGGCAGGATCCAGGCTATCCATACGAAGAACGCGAAGACGATGTATGTCTTGATCATGAACCAGACCTCCTGCGGGAAGAACGGTCCGGACCACCCGCCGAAGAAGAGGAGCACGACGAGGGCGGCGGCCGCCCAGCCCTTCATCCACTTTGACATGAAGATGAGGCCGAACCTGATGTCCGTGATCTCGGTAAGCCAGCCCTCCACGAGCTCCGACTCCGCCTCGGGGATGTCGAAGGGCAGCTTCTCCAGCTCCGCCAGGATGGCGACCATGAACACGACGAAGCCTATGAACTGCGGGATGAAGTACCAGTTCTCGACCCCCAGGACGGATGTCCTCTGCTGGGCCGCAACGACCTCCATGGGGTTGAGGGAGCCCGCCATTATCGCCACGCCCGCGATGCACAGGAGCAGCGGAATCTCGTAGGCGAGCATCTGCGCGGCCCCTCTCATGCCCCCGATGAGCGTGTACTTGTTGCCGCTCGCCCATCCCGCGATCAGGACGGCGAGCGGGGACAGTGCGAACATCGCCACGATGAAGATGAGCCCGAGTTCGAGGTCCGCCAGCACGAATGTCGTGCTAAGCGGGATGGCCGCGTAGGCCATGACGGATGAGATGAATATGATGGCGGGGGCGGCGTGGAACATGGACTTGTCCGCGTTCCGAGGCGTTATGCTCTCCTTCATGACGAGCTTGATGCCGTCCGCCATGTTCTGCAGGAAGCCCGTGCCCTTGTGTATCTTCTTCCACGGGTGCGGGACCATCACTCCCCTCCTGTCCTGCAGCCTTCCGTAGAGCTTCCTCTCCATCCACAGGACGACGAGGAGGTTGATCATGGCGAACACGAGCATGATCAGGACCGCGATGGCGAAGCCCCAGAACTCGATGACGGCGTCGCTCCTGAACCAGTTCGCCACGTCATGGAACCACGGGATCCAGCCGCCCAACAGGTCCGCGATCCAGGCCAGAATGCCGCTGACAAAGGCCGAGATCTCCCGGCTCCATCCTCCAAGGTCGAAGAGTCCGCTCATTTGTCAGTCTCTCCTATGCAGACGTCTATGCTCCCCATTATCGCCAGCACGTCGGCGACGTTCACCCCTCTGAGCAACTTCGGCAGGACGTTCATAGTGCAGAAGATCGGGCTTCTTACCTTCAGGCGGTATGGCGATTCGCCACCGTTGCCCACGACGTAGTAGGACACCTCACCGCGAGAGTCCTCCGTCCGCCGGAAGCTCTGTCCCTCTGGGCGTAGAGGCGCCTTCACATTTATGGGACCGTCGGGCATCTTCTTCAGCGCCTGTCGGATGATCTTGCAGCTCTCCAGCATCTCCCCCATTCGCACATGGAAGCGCGCGAGACTGTCACCTTCGTCGCGGACCTGGATCTCCCAGTCCAGCTCGTCGTAGACCTCGTACGGGTCGTGTTCCCGCATGTCCCGCTTGGCCCCGCTGCCTCGGAGGTTCGGTCCCGTCACGCCGTACGCTATCGCGTCCTCCACCGAGAGGGTGCCCACGCCCTGCATCCTCTTCAGGAAGGCGCTGCTCTCGTTGGTCACCTTGTGGTAGTCCTTGACCCTCACCTTGAACTTCTCGAAGATCTTATTGATCTTGTGCTCGAAGTTGGCGGGAATGTCCTGGGCGACCCCGCCGATCCTGGGGTAGTTCTGGTTCATCCTCGCTCCCGTCTGGAGCTGGAGCAGGTCGAGGAAGTACTCCCTCTCCCGCAGGCAGTACAGGAGCAGCGTGATCAGGCCGACGTCCGGGCCTATCGCCATGAGCCACGTCATGTGGGACGTGAGCCGTTGCATCTCCAGCGCTATGACGCGCAGGTACTTCGCCCGCTCTGGGATCTCGAGGTCCATCATCTCCTCCACCGTGAGGCAGTACGCGTGCGCGAAGCACAGCGAGGACACGTAGCACAGCCTGTCCGCGAGCGGGATGATCTGGTTGTAGGTCCTGCGCTCGCACAGCTTCTCTACCCCCCTGTGCAGGTAGCCGAGGACGGGCTCGGCGTCCACGATCGTCTCGCCGTCGACGAGGATCTTCAGATTCCACAGCCCGTGCGTCATCGGATGCTGCGGTCCCATGTTTATCCAGAGTTTCGTCATTCTCCTTCCCTGAAGTTCTTTCTTAACGGATAGAACGTGAAATCATCGGGGAGCAGTATCCTCCTCAGATCGGGGTGGCCCTCGAAGACAATGCCCATCATGTCGTATGCTTCCCTCTCGTGGAAGTTCGCGCCCGGCCACACGGGTGTGACGGAATCGACCTTTGGGTCGTCGAGCGGGATCTCCGTGTGAACCTCCGCCACGATGCCGAAGGAATAGGACGTGATGTGATAGACGCACTCGAAATGCTCCCGCCAGTCCAGCGCCGAGATGAGGGAGATCTGCTTGAACCCGATGTCCTTCAGGCGGGTGCAGACGTCCTTCAGGCGGTCGCGGTCCGCGGAAAACCTCAGCATGCCCTTGCGCGGGAAAGCGAAGTCAAAAATGCCCTCGGGAAAGTCTCGCTTGAGTTGCTCGGTTACCTCCTCCTCGTTCATGATTCCACCGAAGCGCTCTGCTTGTTGGTTGGTTTGCTCCCAAAGATTGAAAGGCAAATAGGATAGCCGTATTTAAGACCCATGGAATTGCGGTTTCGGGGGCAGATAGAGCCGTCTCGTTTTCGCAACGACGGTTCGAGGTTTGTCCGCTCCCGACTCTTGATCGCGCGTGAGGCGTGACGTGTAGACTCACGGGGGATTCGCTAAACGAGTTCCAGAATCTTGGTTATACCCATAACCGAAACTGCTTCGTTCCCTGTCTTAGGTTCCAGAGTTCGGTTATGCCCCCTACCGAAACCCCGCAAAGGAGTCCGATGGTCTTCGGATGCCCCTTGAAGATCGGGGAAGGTCATAGGAATCCATCGAGTTGTAGAAACCCTTTTATTGCGATTCGAGTTTACAGGGGCAGATGCTTCCCGAGGACTACCTGGTCGTCGCCCTGTTCGGGATAGTCGCGATAATCGCCGGACCCGTGGCCTACCTCTTGAACCGGTGGTTCCGTCCCGGGAGGACGCTTCCCTATACCGAGGACACGTACGAGTGCGGGGAGGAGCCAATCGGCCCGGCGCAGGTGCGTTTCAACTTCCAGTACTACATCTTCGCCATAGTCTTCGTCGCCTTCGACGTCATCGCCGTGGTCCTTCTGCTCTGGGCGTTCAACCTCGCCGAGTATCGGGGCGCCGAGCCCCTGTTCTGGTCGATGGCGTTCGTGCTCACGTTCGCGCTCCTCCTCGGAGGGGCGGCATTCTACGCGCTCATGAAGCAGGACAACGTGAGCGCATGACGGAAGATGGTTCCATGGTCTGGGGATGGGATTCCTCTGACTTCATGGAGTGGTTCTCGGGCGCGCTCACGAAGGCGGCCGAGCTCACGCGGATGAAGAAGATCGTGAACCTCCTGACGGGAAGGATCTTCAACTGGGGCCTGAGGAACAGCCCCTGGCCCCTGCACTGGGGCATAATGTGCTGCTCCCTCGAGATGGCCGCCGCTTCCGGACCGAGATACGACGTCGAGAGGTTCGGGATGATATACCGCTCGACGCCCAGGCAGGTGGACATACTCCTCGTCAACGGGCCCGTGAGCAAAAAGCTGGTTCCGACCATCAAGAGGCTGTACGACCAGATGCCCGCCCCGAAATGGGTGGTGGCGATGGGCGAGTGCGCGATCTCCGGCGGGCCGTTCTACGACTCATACAACATCGTCCAGGGCGTGGACAGGATCGTGCCGGTGGCGGTGTACATACCAGGCTGTCCCGTGCGGCCGGAGGGCATGCTCGACGGCTTCCTCAAGCTCAAGGAGATGGTGAAGCAGGGGAAAAAGGAGTACTTCCTGCAGCCCAAGGGCAGGTCGGACATCCGCCTACCTGAGCCCGTGTGACCGCAAAGAATTTCTACGGTCATCTTCTCACGGTTTTCGTGCAGCACGCAGAGAGATTACGGATTGCGGAGGACCTGCTTAAGATTCTGAAGAGGAAGTACGCCGTCCGCGCTGCCGCTGTGGTGGGCTCCACCGCCAAGGGCAAGGACCTTGAGCACTCCGACCTCGAGATGGCCGTGATCGTCGGCGGGAAGAAGCCCGTGGACGAACATTTCCTGTACAAGGGCATCGCCGTCTCCGCGGAGTTCCACACGGACGAGGAGATCCGCCAAGAGCTGGCGGAACCTCGGGGCTGGTTCGTTGTGACGGCCAACGAGTACACGATGCCGCACATCCTGTACGATCCCGAGAACCTGTACGGGGAATACAAGGCTCTAGTTACGAACGCGGACGATGGTTATTGGCGGGCGGTGGCGGGACACGCGCTCGTCTTCGCGTACGAGCAGCTCTCCAAGGTGAGGAACATGAGCATCGTCGCGGACGAGGCGAAGCTCAGGATGCCCTGCATACGGTTCGCCAAGGTGTTGGCCTGGTACGTTGCCGCCGTGAACAGGAAGTTCTTCACGACAACGTGGGACCTCTACGACTCGCACAACGCCTTCCTGGACCTGCCCGCCAAGTTCGCCGAGGCCTTCCCGAAGCTCTGCGGCCTCGTCCCCGCTGATGCGAAGGAGCTCGCCGGGCTCGCGGAGGACCTGTGGGAGAGCGTGAAGGACCACGCGAGGAGCAGAGACATCAAGATG
>JAJISH010000136.1 GCA_022848825.1 Thermoplasmatota archaeon | reverse complement strand
TTCCATATGGCTGCTACGGGGGTCGATGGGAGCCGACCTGCACTCAGGAGCCTTTTCGCAATGACCATCATGTTCGAAACCCCCATGAGGATGACCACGGTCTCAGGCAAGTGGGCCCAGTCTATCAAGGATTCCTCCTTCTCGGTCTCGTGGCCCGTCAGTACTGCGAAAGATGAGTTGAAATCGCGATGGGAGGTTGGTATTCCAGCATACGCAGGCACGGCAAATGCGGAAGATATGCCGGGAACGACCTCGAAAGGGATCCCCTCGCGAGCGCACTCCTGAGCTTCCTCGCCGCCTCTCCCGAAGATGAAGGGGTCACCTCCTTTCAAGCGAACGACCCGCTTGGAGGGACCGTATTCGCGCATGAGGTCGTTTATTCTCCGCTGGGTGTCCTGGGAGGGGAGAGAATCCTCTTCCCGTTTGCCCATGTAGATCAACTTGCAGTCAGGGGGCGCCCAGTCCAATACCTCGTGGTTCACCAACTTGTCGTATATCAGGACCTCCGCTTTCTCTATGAGGCGCTTCGCCTTCAGAGTCACAAGTTCGAGATCCCCCGGTCCCGCTCCGACTATGTAGACCACCATC
The DNA here is from genome assembly GCA_022848825.1 of Thermoplasmatota archaeon. GTDB lineage: Archaea > Thermoplasmatota > Thermoplasmata > RBG-16-68-12 > JAGMCJ01 > JAGMCJ01. The sequence goes on along the minus strand of JAJISH010000136.1, from coordinate 5,608 downwards.
TTCAGGAGACCTCCTTTCGAATGTTAGCCAGGATCTCCTCTCCGCCCATATCCAGAAGCTTCCTTGCCAGATTCCGGGAGACCTCTTTCGAATCCTCCAGAGAACCCTCATCCCGTGCCCTGAGAAACACCTTTCCGTCCAGTGAGGATATGAAAACCGTGATGCTCATTCTGGTGGCCTCAGCGTCAATTGTGGTGTAAACGCCCGCGGGAACCTGACATCCGCTCTCAAGAGAGGAAAGGAATGCCCTCTCGCCCTCGCATGAAAGCCTGGTGGCGGGATGTTCCAGCGATGAGAGAATATCCAAGACCTCAGGATCGTCTCTCCGTGCTGTGATGGCAAGCGCCCCTTGGCAAGCTGCGGGGATGAAACTCTCCGGGTCCAGGGGAGAGAAGTCTTCGTGACCCAGTCTTCGGAGGCCAGCTTCCGCAACGACCGCGGCGTCGAACATCCCCTCATTGAGTTTCCTCAACCTTGAGTCCAAGTTCCCCCGCAGGTCCTCCACTATCACGTCCGGCCTGGTGTGCAGGACTTCAGCCCTTCTTCTGAGGCTGGACGTGCCGACCCTCGCGTTCAGCGGAAGGCCGTCAAGGTCTCGATATGGGCCAATCAACGCGTCGCGGGGTGATTCGCGCTCCGGTACCGACGCAATCACCAACCCATCGGGAACGTCCGTGGGCACATCCTTGAATGAATGGACTGCAAAATCCACTTCCCCTTCCAGCAATGCGTTATCGATTTCTTTGGTGAAGAAACCCTTCCCTTCGACCTTTGCCAGCGCGACATCGTGGATTTTGTCCCCCCTCGTCGATATGCTCTTGGTCTCCACTTCGCATTCCAGCCTGTTGGCTATGGTTTCGGTCTGGGTCAGTGCCAGTCTCGACCCCCGAGAACCCGCCACAAGCCTTCTCATGACATCACTTCGTCCCTCACCCACCTACCCAGCATTCTCTTCGCCTCTAGCCACACCCATGGCTTCTTCAAACCGCTCAAGAGAGAAATCGATCATCTCATTCTCATGGGCAGAAGAGACGAAACAACATTCAAACTGTGAAGGGGGAAGATGGACACCGTTATCTCTGAGTATGGCACAGTACTTGAGGAACCCGGCGGCATCGGAGGCCTTTGCGCCTGTCAAGTCCCAAACGGGTGATCCGTTGAAGAAGACCTGGAACATGGGACCGACCCCTTGGACCTGATACCCAAGCCCCAGGTCGTCTACGATGTCCACAAGACCCTTCCGCATCCTTCTTCCTGTCTGGGCCACCTTGTCCAGGATTCCCTCTTCTTCTATTGTCTTGAGGGTTGCCAGACCTGCTGCGATTGACACGGGGTGACCATTGAAGGTTCCGGCATTGTAGACCGGGCCGAGAGGGGTGAGTTCGTCCATTATCTCCACACGGGCACCGACCATTCCTATCGGAAAGCCTCCCCCAATGACCTTTCCCATTGTGACGATGTCAGCATCCACTCCATAATACTCCTGGGCTCCCCCTGGCGCTAGCCTGAATCCGGTGATCACTTCGTCAAGAATCAGAAGGGAGCCATGCTCCGCCAGTATTCTCTTGGCCTCTTGGAGATAGCCCTCTTTGGGCAGGATGCAGCCCGCGTTGCCTATGACCGGTTCTGTGATGAGCGCAGCAATTTCCCCCTTGTTCTCCGACAGGGCCTGCTCCAAGGCCTCAGTGTCGTTGTATGGGATGAGTACGGTGTTCTTGGTGACATCTGCGGGGACCCCCTCGGAGTTGGGCACAGAGTGGGTCAATCCACCTGATCCTGTCTTCACGAGGACGGAATCATGCGCACCATGGAACGCTCCTTCGATTTTGATGATCTTGTCTCTCCCAGCGAACCCCCTGGCCAACCGTATGGCCGTCATCGTAGCCTCGGTGCCTGTGTTCACGCATCTTATCTTATCGACGTTGGGCACGCGCTGCGTGATGAACTCGCCAAACTCAAGCTCGGCTTCTGTCGGCGTGCCGAAGCACCAACCATTGTCAATGCGCTCCCGCACCGCCTGTCGCACCGACGGATGGTTGTGTCCTAGTATCAGCGCCCCAAATGCCTGACAGTAGTCGATGTAGGCGTTGCCATCCTCGTCATAGAGCCGTGCCCCTTCCCCCTTGGATACGAAGAACGGATAGGGCGAGATTGCACGGACCGGGCTGTTGACGCCCCCGACCAAGACCTTCTTCGATTTCGAGAAAAGGCTTTCATTGCTCATCTGACAGCCTCCGCTGCTTCCTTCGCAAAATAGGTGATAGTCAGCGTTGCGCCTGCCCTGCGAATCGCCAGCAGGGTCTCGAGCATGCATTTGGTCTCATCGATCCATCCGTTCTGAGCCGCGGCCTTCAACATTGCATACTCCCCAGATACCTGAAACGCTGCCAGTGGAACCGGATATCGCTGGGAGAGCGCGCGTATGACATCAAGGTAGGGCAGCGCGGGTTTGACCATCACAATGTCCGCTCCCTCTTCGATGTCCAGCTCGACCTCCCTGAAGGCCTGACTGAGATTTGCGGGATCCATCTGGTGGCTCTTGCGGTCCTTCGGTCCCGCCTCGAAACCCGACTCGGACGCCTCCCTGAAGGGGCCGTAGAAGGATGAGGCGAACTTGACGGCGTAGGAGATGATGATCGTCTCATCATGTCCCTCCTCGCTGAGCCTGCTGCGAATGGCCTTGACCCTACCATCCATCATGTCAGAGGGGGCGATGATGTCAGCACCGGCACGGGCATATTGGACCGAGGCCTCTGCCAGAAGCTTCACTCCTTCGTCATTGAGGATTTCCTCGCCATCGATCGGGGCACAATGTCCGTGGTCGGTGTAGCCACACAGACATACGTCACAGGCCACCAGGAGTCTCTCTTCCAGCTCCTCCTTTATCGCCCTCACGGCCGTCGGGACGATGCCCTTCGGGTTGTATGCCTCTGAACCTACGGGATCTCTCTTCTTGGGGATGCCGAAGAGTATCACGGTGGGGACGCCCAGTTCCGAAGCCCGATGGCACTCCTCCACGAGGGAGTCCAATGAATGCTGGAAGACTCCCGGCATGGAGGGGATCGGAATCGCTTTCCCTTCAAGCCCTTCTTTCACGAACAGAGGCAGGACGAAGTTGGAGGGCGACAGGTCATACTCCGTCACCATTGCCCTGACAAGCGGACTACTCCTCAATCGTCTCATTCGGATCTTGGGATACATTTTCCCTCCCCATGAAGATGGTCACGAACTTCTCCATGTCCACAGGTGCCATAGGGCTGGACCGAACCTGCGTCAAGAAGTTATGCATGATCTTCTTCGTCAGTGATTTTGACAAACTCTCCACGGTGCTCCTAACTTCAGGCTCGACATCCCCGAGCTTCGAAAGCGCCTTTTCGAGTTCCTTCTGCCTTATGCCATCGACGTACTTGTTCAGAGAAGAGAAGAACGTGTCAAGGTGAAGGCCCTGGAGCTTGCCTTTGAATCGTCCAAGTTCCTCCATGATGACCGATTCGGCCTTCTTGGCCTCGTCCATCCTGGCAATCTGATTCTGGGAAGATATCTCCTGAAGGTCGTCGATGGAGAAATGCTGGACTCCGGGGATATCTCTGACCGTCGGGTCTATGTCGGCTGGCATGGCTATGTCCACGAGTGTGAGCGATTCTTCTCGTTCCTCAACGGCGTTCTCGACCATCTCCCTCGGGATCAACACCCTTGGACACGATGTGGCCGAGAAGAGGACATCTGCATCCTCCAGGTCCGTCGGAAGCTCCTTGAAGCTCCTGGACTGGCCGGAATAGACGTCACAGAATTCCTGCAATCTCTCGGGCGTCCTGCCGACGACGACCAACTCCTTGGGCCCGAACCCGGCGAGGTGTTCCGCCACAAGAGAAGCCATGTTCCCTGTCCCGACAAGGAGCACTTTCTTGTTTTCAAGGGGATTCTGCCTGTTCGCCAAGTCCACTGCGGCCGAGGCAATGGAGACCTTTCCCTGCGATATCTTCGTCTCGTTCCGTACCCTCCGTCCGATTGATATCGCTTTCTGGAACAAGGGCTCCAGGACTCTCCCTGAGAACTGATTCGTTGAGGAGTAGTCGAGGGCCTCCCGGACTTGGCCCAGAATCTGGTTCTCCCCCACGATCATGCTCTCCAAGGAGGAGGACACTCTGAAAAGGTGCTCAAGTGTTTCCATGTAGCTGTCGACGACCAGATGCTCGGATATGCGTGGGCCGAACCAATCGAGCATTGTCTTGCGGGCCTGGGCTTTGCCTTCCTCTTCCTTCTTGCCAGAGATATAGAGCTCAAACCTGTTGCAGGTCTGGAGCACGACCGACTCCTCTATGTCATTCTGGGCCAGTAGAGCCTCGCAGATTTCACGCTTCTTCGACTCCGTCAGTATCATGCGGTCAATGACCTCGATCGGAGCGGTCTTATGGGTCACTCTCAGATTCGCAACGTACATCATACACCTCCCAGGCTCTTCTCTTGGCGCCTTCCAGGTCGTCCTCGATGACCATTCTGGTCACATCAGGGTCGCTATAGATGGAAGAGAGCACGCGGTTCTTCTCCTCTGTCCCGACCAGTTTCTCCCTTATTGGTCCAAGCACCTCAAGCCACCTGGCCTTTTCCGGCAGCCAGGTGTCAATCTCCTCCCTTATCTTCCGTGCTAAGAACGGGCATCTGCCCGAGGTCGACACCGCAACGCTCAGCCGACCCTCATTGGAGAGGGCGGGGAACAATACGGTGGAGGACTCCGGGTCGTCGACGACATTGACAAGTATGCCACAGTCGCGACAGAAATCTGCAATGGCTTGGTTCATCTTCTGATCCGAAAGGGCACCGACCACGAGGGTCGCGTTCTCAGGAATGAAATCCGGCACATCTTGAGTTGTCAGTGTCGCTTTCCTCAGCTTCACGTGATCCGGCATTGGGAGAGAGTCCTCTGCGACCACGAGAATGTCCTTGGTGAAACTGGAGACGTACTCCACTTTACGAAGGCCGACCCGACCTCCACCGAAGACAACAACGGGTCCGTCCATTTTCAACACAGTTGGCATGTTCAATCCAATGGCCCCCCTCGCTCTATTCCTTACCAGTATTACTTCCTTTCGATATCTCGAAAGGAATCTTCTTGAATTCACGGGTCGAGAACATGACACGGAAGTCACGGATGCCTGTTTTCCTCACTATCGCATGGGCGCGGTCCAGTCCATCCTCCCTTGTCTTTGCATGTATCATGAAGAACACGTTGTAGTCCCAGCCCGAGCGTGCGTAGCAGTGGGTGACGTCCGGCTCAGCGGCTATGATCTGCCCCACCTCATCCACGTCCTCCTCTGGAACCCTGAGGGCCGTCATGGGGTTTCCCGTGAACCCGACCTTCCGATGGGATATGGAAGGGCCAAGACGGCGGATGACCCCTCTTTCGAGAAGATCACGGCACATCGTCAACACGTCTCCCTCATCCATGCCCAGGCGTGCACCTATCTCTGCAAAGGGTCTTTGAGTAAGAGGCAACCTCTGCACCTCCCCGAGGAGTTCTCTCTCTTGATCAGATATCAAGTATGACACCTATCTTGAACAACTTGGTCGCGGGCATCCTGATGACGCGCACTCCTATATTCTTCTCAAT
>JAJISH010000135.1 GCA_022848825.1 Thermoplasmatota archaeon | reverse complement strand
TCAACAAGAGCGAGCGGCAGATAGCGTGCAGCCTGAGGGCGACCCCGCCCAAGGGAGTGACCATTCGCTCGAAGGAGAAGAAGTTCCTCGTTCCCGCAGGGAAGTCGAGGGAGGTCTCTTCCAGCCTCATAGTGTCGCTTGATGCGAAGGAGAAACGCTCGGAGGAGAAGTGCGACGGCGTGCTATCCCGCATGAAGGTCGACGGGCAGTCATTCGTTCTCAGTACGGGACTACACATCAAGCAGGCGATCGAGATACGCACGGATCCATGGTACATATCAATGGTCCCGGGAACGTCAAGGGAAGTCTACATCAATCTCAGGAGCAATCTGAAGAAGAAGGTGAAGGGTCGAATGCACCTGGAACCGGATGGCGTGCAACTCGACAAGAGGACGGCGCCCTTCACGTTGCCCGCCGAAGGTCTCGCGGGGATTCCACTCAGGATCACCGCCAAGGCTCTGGAGACGAGATCCTATTCAATCAAGGCGTGGGCAGAGTTCGAGGGAAAGCGGACAAAGAAGAAGACGCTCAAAGTGAGGAGCGTGGGCGTGCACGGGGCGATCGCGGACGTAGAGGACGACCGCCTGGTCGTGGAGAACGCCCAGATACGCCTGGTGGCAACCAAGAAAGGCGCCTGGGTGGATGTCTATGACAAGTCCCAAAGGGAGCGGGTGATGGAGCACATCAACCTGCGTCTCGGGCCGCCCTTCTGGCCGTCGGAACTCGCGAGGCTCGAATTCAAGATGAATGCAAAGAACGAGAAGGGGCTGGCGACGGGGACGCTCACCACATCCTCCGAGGAGAGGGAGGGGTTGGAGATCTCCGTTCAGATACGGATGTCGGGCAGCAACACGGCTCAGATCGTTCCGATTCTTAACAACAAAGGGAAGAAGGCGGTGGAATGCCAGATTCAGTTCGCCGGCTTCCGAGAGGTCTATGAAGGCAGAATCACCATTCCCAGCAAGTACGGCATGATCCAGGAGGAGACCATCGAGGATGACTTCCCGGACTGGATGGAAGACGTTCCCAAGACGGGATACCTGACAGAATCTTGGGTCCATTTCCGGGACGGGGAAACGGGTCTGGGACTTATCTGGGACCAGGAATCGGCGACCGAGGCGCATATCGGCGGATGGGGACCCAACTTCACTCTGGATGCCCCGAGAATCAAGCCGGGCGAGAGGAAGGAGCTCCCTCCGTTCTACGTCATTCCCGCGACGACCGACTGGAGAAGTGTGAGGAAGTCATGGCTCCAACTTGCGCGAGGGCGTCTGGAATCGGACGAGAAGGTGAGTCACGTGCGGGTGTTCCAGGTCGCGACGGACCCGAGCCCCTTCGTGCTGGAGAACGAAGGCGAGTTCGGACTGAGGCTCAGGAACCTGCGGAACAAGAAGACGGACGCGAGGGTAGTCCTTGATTTCCCCGCCGAGTTCAGGGCGGACAAGACGAGGTTCGAGGCGAAGGAGCTGTGCCTGGACAACCCCTTCGATGAGACTGTCAGACTGAACGCGAGAAAGGCAGGCCTCGGGGTCAGGTTCGCAAAGACGCGATTATCGACTCCCCTCTACGATG
>JAJISH010000134.1 GCA_022848825.1 Thermoplasmatota archaeon | reverse complement strand
TCCCAAGGGAAAGGCGGTCTTCAGGATAGAGAACGGAAGAAGAATCCACGTCGATACGGTGTACCGGCAGCGACAGGTCTTCTTCGGCGACTACACGAGGAACCTCATGATCCGCTATCTTCAGAGAAGGAAGAGAGGTCCGCTGATAGCGAACAGCAAGAGAAAAAGGCTATCAACCAGACAGGCAGAGAGAATCGTAGACAGGTACGCCAGATCGGTCAGTATTCAGAGAGTGATCGGACACAACAAGAAGGGAAGAGAGATCCGTCTCGTCACCTGCAAGGTTCTCAGAGAAGCAGGAGAGAGGCATACAGACGTTGCCGGAGCCGACAGGGATGCGACAGCCAGGATAGCGGGTCACACAGTCCGAACGAAGGAGAAGTACTACAAGAAGGGCAACTTCGAGGAAGACAGACGCGTCGTCAGGGAACATCATCCCCTGATGAAGGAAGAAGGGATGGGACGCCAGAAATGACGAACTCATATGTGAAGTACGACGAAAAGAAAGAGCCAGATCTATGAGGATGTGTGATGACAAAGAGGAACGAAGCTCAGAACTCCCCCAAGAGGAGAAGGAGGCCGGGAAGGCCTTCCATCCTTGAGGTCAGAAAGGACCCGGATCTGGCCAGACGAGCCGCAGAGATGCGGTTTCTAGGCAGTTCCTGGGGTGAGATAGGGTCTTCGTTAGGACTCGCGAGAAGCACCGCGAGACGCCTCGCATTGATGTACCAGAAAGAAATCGGATGCCAGTCAAAAGCAACCAAGAACCCGGCTGTGCCGAATACTGTTGATATTGGGACACGCAAGGGTCACAGCCAGCATCTCGATTCCAATATTGACAAGGATGTTCTTGAACAGATGCCCAAAACGTTTCAGATCTTCTCTTCACTTCTCTCGAGGGTGAGGGATATGGAGGGAGAAATCGAATAGGACGCTCAGCAGCCATCAAGCACCAGGAGAGCATGGGATTTGAACTGCAGATACTACCTTCCCCCTCGGCGCTCTTTTCCTCGGATTGGCGGGCCCGCCCATGATCCTCATGGGGTTCGGGGCGAGGATATGACGGGAGTTCAAGACCTACGCGCTCGAAGGCGATTTCCCGAGGACTCCTAAGCAGAGTTGAAACGGAGTGGGTACGGAGGAGTTACGGAGGAGAAACGGAGGATCCCTAGATGAGACATAGGAGAGAGAACGGAGGACGAGCGGAGGCATACCTTTGAGTAGGGCAATTCTGCGCGATGCCCGGAGACACGGAGAAGAACAAGGATCCGACAAGGAGCAGCAAGGGAGGAGCAAGGTTCCCACAAGGATCTGACAAGCGTTCGGCAAGGATTCCACAAGGATCTCACAAGCAGAACCCTAGTAAGTCCCTAGTAGGTCCCTAGGATGTCACAGGAAACCTAGGGCGGAGCTTAGGATTTGCCTATGATTTGTTACAACTCGGCCCGTGCATACTGCCCGTGTGACCTTCTGGGAGATCTCATTCGAACGGCACGTTCCACACGACGTCCGCCTGAACCTTCACCCAATACGCCCTTCCCACCAGCAACACATCCGAATCAGTAAGGACCCTCAGGAAGTGCGGCGGGGCAAGATTACATCCCTCCACCCTC
>JAJISH010000133.1 GCA_022848825.1 Thermoplasmatota archaeon | reverse complement strand
CAGGAGATTATCCGAGTAGTCCAGAACATACTCCAGCTTGAGTAGCTCGGCATTCCTGTCAAGACTTGGAAGGGAATCCAGCACTATCGTCTCTTTCAGGGTCTGATGGCCGAACTCGTACGTTATGGAGTTCTCGGCGTCATCACGGGGATTTGCATAGACCGCCCCACTCTCATCGATTGTAATCAAGGATTCGGAGAGGATGGGGATGCGCGCAATCCCTTCGCCTCCCACAACGTCTATAGCGGTCGGAAGACTCCAACTGAGATGGTTCCCATTGACCTCGAACTTCACCTCTCCGGCCGTTTCCGTGAAGTAGACGTTGTAGGCGCCCTTTGAGATCGCATCGTACTCACCGAAATCCCCTTTCGTGGCGTATCTTGTCCCACGGGTGCTGTCGTAGCCGCCGCTCCAATCGATGACGTCGAATCGAACGTCAAAGGTCGGCCCCATAATGATGCCCGTCAGATCCACACCGGCCTCCAGCTTGTTGACATCCTTCTCGGTCTCCACCGTACCGGCGGGGTCCCAGACCCACTGGCCCGGATGGGAGCCGCCAAAGGAAAGGAACTCCTGCTTCAGTGCATCCCCGTTCTTCCCGCTAATCTCCAGGAGGAAGTCCGCGTAGAACCCTGTTTCGCTGTCATAGAGATATCCCACTCCGGGTTCAGTATCGATGTACGCTCTCAGCACATCCTCTCCGATAGCCGGAGGTTTCTCCACCGGTCCGATGTACTTGCTCACGACCCGTCCTCTGTGTTCGGGGAGGTAGTCTAGCGGGATCGTCGTGTTCAGGTACCGGTCCGGACCCATGGGATGGTCCGGGAGGCCGTCGCTGTCTACATCTCCTCCTTCCGCGGCATCGGGTGTACCGTCGTTGTCGAAATCGAACCTGTTCGTGTTCGTGCCGTTCGGACCGTCGACATCGTCCGGCACCGAGTCGATATCGCTGTCAACGAAAGGCGAAGGCTCGATCCGTTGCTTACCCACATAAGGCAGGGCCGTGCCTTTCAGAATCTGCCCGTCGACCTCCACGAAGAAGTACAGGTTGTCAGTCTCATTGGCGGATGCAGAACTCACCAGATCTATGTTCGGATTGCCGTCAGAGTCCCCCGGATCATCTGGGGTTCCAGTCCATTCGGAGAACGCGCCATCGATCGAGTAGCCCGCCTTTATCGAACCGAGATATCCCAGCCCGATTCCGTTCTTGGGGTGTCCCGTCTTCAGAGTGACCGAACCGCTCTCCGTGCCGATGTCCGAGGGCAGTAGTATCCTCATGCCCACAGTGTTCTCTGACGCGCTCGTTGTGTCAACCGCGACGTGGAAGGTCTCCAAAGAACCTGCCTGAACAGTCCTATCCAAATCAAACGTCATCATGCTCGACGGACTGACCGTGTCGATGGTGGCGAGATTCCCGTCCAGAAGCCTTACTGTCGACAGCTCTCCCGGCAAGGCTGTCCCCACCATCTCGGCGGTGATCTGAGTGATGTGCATGTCCGTTCCGTGTGCCGTTACGGACAGGTTGAGGAGAATCTCGTTCGTCCCCGAGACCACCCAGTCACTGAGGTAGCTCTCCTGAATGACCTCCAGTGAGCCACCCGTGTTCGACACAGCCAAGTCAGCGATGTCCTGGTCTCCATCGAAACCGTGAGAGGCGAACAGAACATCTATGGGGACGATGTTCAGCGAGAGGATGTCCCAGTAGACCTCCGCTTCCAGGTACGACGAACCCGCCACCGCCCTGAGCGTTCTCGGCTTGAACCAGCCGTTCCAATCATCGCTGCCTCGCCCCGCATCGAACTCATACATCACTGCCCGGTCAACGGTATTGTCTGAGCCGAGGACCTCGATCATCCTGTCCGCCCCCAGACCCTCGATTCTATAGCCCGTCGCTCCGCTCCCGTCCATATCCATGAAGATGAACACAGTGTCCTGCAGCTCATCCCCGTTTCCCTGGAGCATCGTGCCTAACACTTGCACGTAGAATGTCAGGAAGCCCGAATCGTCATACACCGCGGTCTCGACTATGTCGATGTTCGGGTTCAGAGCAGCAGATTGGCGGCTCTCAGTGATCACTATGCCGCTCCAGTCCTCAACGCCTCCGTCTATGTCTATCCTCCCTGTCGTATCCCTCTCGACCGAGACGAAGAACGAGGAAGCGATGAGCACCATGGCAACGATGATCGGGAGAAGGAGCTTCCATCTGCCAAGCATCTCCTCCCTTCTGAACCTGAGCGAGCCAAGACCGTTCGTCATTCCAACGCCGTTCGTAAGACCGTTTATCAGCCCTGTCTTGGCGCTCTCTATGCCGTTTATGAGACCGTTTATGCGACCAGGAGGAATCAGCCCCTCCCTTCTTCTCCCGTTTATGAGCCCCTCTCGCGGGGGAACCTTTGGTGGAACCTCCCTCTCGGGCGGGGCGACCTCCCTTCTCTGCTCCGTTTCGATCTTCTGCCAGAGGTTCTCCATCTCAGCCTCGATCGCCCAGATCTTGTAGGGTGACCGCAACATGAGCTCGATCTTCTCGATGTCCTCCTCGTAACCTTCAGTGGGCATCGACTGGAGGCTCTCCTTCAGTATCCCGACCTTCTTCAGGTTCTCCTCGAACTGGAAGAAGGCGGTCCTAGAGCGATGTGGCTCCGCCCGCAGGACCTCCTCTAGCGGGAGGACGTTGTAACCCTCTCTTCTCCACTTCTCAAGCTTCTTCCTGTAGGCCTGCTCTTCGGCGGAGGGCTCCTCCTCTTCCTCGTCCTCTTCCATGATCTCGGATTCCAGGGCTTCCAGTCTCTCTAGGATCTCCTCCTCGTCGACTTCCTCCAGGAATTCCGTACCGCAAGTCGAACACCTGCTCTCCTCAGGATCAAGAAGCTCACCACACATCGGGCAGGCGAAGTACTCTTCGGGCTCCTCTGGCGGGCCCGGTTCCTCTGCAATCTCCTCCAGCTCATCCAGAGGGGTGACCTCCTCGATGAGCTTTTCGAGATCCTCGATGGCGGGCTCGACCTCTGCAACCCCTTCTTCCGCCTCCTTGGCGAGCTGGAGCGCCTTCTCATAGGACTCGACCGCCTCGTCCCTCTTGCCCAGGGCCGCGAGTGCGCTCGCCCTTGCATTGTAGACCGCCTTGTGTCCAGGCTCGAGATTCACCACAGCGTCGTAGCACTTGAGCGCTTTCTCGTGCTCGCCCATGCTCCTTAACAGCTCGCCTCTGGCGAACCACAAGTTGACGTTCTTCGGATGCTTCTTCAGCAGCTCTTCCTGTCTCCTGAGAATCCTCTTCGTCTTGGTCACTTCTTCATCGTTCGTGGTTTCTTTCCACTTCTTCATGAAGTCCTCAGTGAACTTCTTCTTCTTCTTCCTGGGCATAGCTAGACCTTACACTGAAAGTGCACGTCATCATTCTCCGCCTTTCTATATATCACTTGTATCATTGTTATCAGCGATGTGTATCTCTCCTAGGAGTGTTCTATGGTACTATTTCCTGTGAAAAACGGTCCGTTCTCTCTCCTGACCTCGACCAAAGAGATTATTAGGATATCTATCCTTATGCCTACGGGCGCAGATATGCGCCCGCCCGAATTGCGGGGGTATGATGATGGCCAAATCCGTGAAACAGGCAAAGGCGGAAAAGAAAAGAGCCAAGGACCGGCACAGGGCAGCCAAGTTCCGATCAGAGTCCGCGAAGCTGAAGGTTAAGGTCGCCAAGCAGGAAGAGCTTCTGAAGAAGATGAAGATGCGGGTGAAAGAACTCGAATCCAAGGCAACAAAACTGGAAAGAGGTCCAGCTCCGGCGTACTCCAAGAGCGAGTTCTGATTCTATAGGGACACAACGCCCAGTACGTTCGTTGCTCTCCTTCCTCTCCTGCCCCAGTCTACTGTCCTTCTCTTCTTTCTGGACTGAGGTGAACCTAGAGTCGGAGACTACGCTGGAACCCTGTTCTTGGCCAGTCTCTTGTCCATTGCTCTCACGCCTGCAGTGGTCCTTGAGGAGATGGGACAGAAACGTCTTGACGGATTCTATCGGCGCAGATCAGCTAGCTTTCTTCTATCAAGCTCGATGGTCTCGGACGACTCAATCTTGAGATAGCGATCCAGGCCCAGATACAGAGCCGGCACGGCCTTCTGCACGTCGATGACACCGTCCCCTGCGAAGGCCGAGGAATCCGCGTGCGCCGCGACGATTTCTCCGACAAACCATTCGTGGTCACCGTGAGTGTTGCTGGCAAAGAGCCGGCATTCGTAGGCCGCGTAGGAGTCCCGTATGATGGGAGCCGAGGTCTCCAATGGATTGACCTCCTCGATCTTGAACCGCTCGAACTTGTCCACGTCCCTCCCGCTGCAACCGCCCACTTGCGCGACGAGCTCCGCGACCTCGAAGGGCACGAAGTTGACACCGAACTCCTTGGCGTCCATAATCATCTGATACGTGTGCCGCTTCGGTGAGATCGACACTCCGTACAGTGGAGGATCGAACGATATGGGTGAGTGCCAAGCCGCCGCCATGGCGTCCTTCTCCGGTCCCCTGCTGACGGTCACGATCATAGCCACCGCTGGGCAGTAGTGGTAGAAGCCTTCCAGTTCCCTATCGTGCTTGTCCAACATGCCATCACCAGCTATGGACCTCAAGTTCCGCCTGGTATATCAAATGCCACGCTCCGCACCCGACCCGCAGGACAGAATTCGATGGGAAGTTGAAAATACGAGCTTTGGAATCAGCCTTCGGTATGCCATACTTCGATGACATCTTCAGGCGGTCCCTGGAGGACCTTGACAGTCGAAAAGACCAGGACCCCAGCATAGCCGATGCCCTGGAGATGTACGATGGTAGGAGCGTTCACCTCGTCATCAGGGAGGACGCGCGTTACCTCTTTTCCGTCAGCTCCGGAAAGATCTCATTCGACATCGATCCGGACAACGCTCCTGACGATATCTACATCGAGATGGACCTTCCCCGGGCGAAGAGGTTGATTGAGGAGAGGAGCTTTAGCCCGTTCGATCTGCTCTTCGTGAAGTACAGGAACGTCACTTCCGAGGACATCAGCTTCGTGAGGACCCTCTTCGGGAGCTAGCTCACGCTAGGTCCTCGGGCCTCACGTTATGGATGGAAGAAGAACCCAACCGCCACGATCAGGTAGACGACTATCAGCATCACTCCCTCATACCAGTTCGATTCTCCGTCCGAGGAAACCATGTGGACTATCGCGACAGATAGCGCGATGGCAACGAGCTCGAATATCTCGAATGCCAACGTCATGGGCGGGCCGAAGAGGTACGATGCGAAGACAAGAACAGGGGCAACGAACAGGGCTATCTGGGTTCCCGAGCTCGTGGCTATCTGGACGCTCAGGTCCATCTTGTTCTTGTAAGCCATCATGATTGCGCTCCCGTGCTCGGCGGCGTTACCGATGAGGGCGATGATTATGACGCCCATGAACAGGTCGTTCACACCCAGTATGCCCGACGAGCCCGCCAGAACCCGGGCCGAGGCGCTTTGCGAGCTCCTCGGTGGAGATGCCCATGAAATAGGCTATCGGCATGATGGTGATCGCGCTCATGGCGAAGATGACCAGCGGGGAGACGTTCGCCAACACAAGGACGACGCTCACCGCGAAGAGGATCCCTATCAGAGCGTAGAGGTATTTCCTTCTGGGGTGACCCGTCTTATTGTTCGCTGCGCTCTCCCTCATCTTCTCCCGTTCCACTCCGGTGTGGAATACTTCGTGCGGGCCAGGCTCTCC
>JAJISH010000132.1 GCA_022848825.1 Thermoplasmatota archaeon | reverse complement strand
AGCGGAACGGAGAATCAACGGAGAAGAACGGAGCGGGAACGGAGAAACTTCGGAGGTATCTCGGAGTAATCTCGGAGTAATCTCGGACGGAGAACGGAGAAACAACGGAGCGAGCATAGAGCGAGCTTACAGAGCGGACGGAGAAACAACGGGGAATCGATAGTCGTAGAAGCTCGTGCGGACAAGGGGTTCAGGACTCGACCCCAAGTATTCTCATCAGGCTCTCGCCGCGCTTTGGCGGGAGTTCCCTCCGAATCACAACGCTCAAGAGGTCGTCGGCGGCCCTCGTCCCCATCGCTCCCCTCAGGCGGAGGACGAAGCTCTCCAGGTCCTCGAAGCTGTCGCAGCCTTCGGCGGGGCGGGAGATCCCCAGCTTCTTCGTCAGCGAACGCCCCATGGTCCTCTCCGTCGATTTCGTGAGAGAGTCGCAAATCACCTCGACCTCTCCGCTGCTCACGGTCGACTTCTCCTCGTACATGTACACGCCGCGCCTGACCTTCTTCACGTGTCCCCGCGATACGAGCCTGCTCGCGATGGTCGCCACGATCTTGCCGTCGAACCCGAGGTCGGACGACATCTCCGAAAGGCCTACCGGCCGATTTGCCCTGTCGACCAGGTAGTTGAGAATGGAATCAGTCTTCGATCTCCTTGCCGCTTTCATCGGTCTCACCGAATGACGTTATCACCCTCGTCAGGGGCTCAGGCGGGATCTTCAGGCTCGTGCGCCTCCCGCCGATCATGACATGTATCTCGGCCTCGCGGGACCTCGACATGTGCACCTCGGGACTTAACCTGTCGCCCTCGAGCTTCTTCATCAGGAACCGCTTGAACTGCCTCAGCCTCTTCCTGTTCTGGCTCTCGATGCTCGAAACCTCGTCCGTGGGGAAGTACCGCTTGAACCGCCCGTCTACTACGGGAACGATCATCCCCAGCCGCTCGAGCGTCGCTAGGCCGGACCGGGCCTTGCTCCTCCCGCCGTCCAGCGCGGCGGTCAGGTCCTCGATAGTGGACCCCTGCCGTTCCAGGACGGCCCTGAAGAGGAGATTGACATCCCTGTCCCCCATCCAGTAGAACGCCTCGATGGCCCTGTCGCCCGAGATCATCTCTGCGGGGTAGTAGATGGTTCTCCCGCTCACGACCTTGCCCTTCACGTACCCGCTGAGGATGAGCTTCTGGATGTGCCACCTCACGGTCGGGTTGCTCAGCTCGAGACCGCTCGCAATCCTCTTCTGGTGGCTGCACGGGAAGTTGCACAGGAACTGGAATATCCGCAGGCGGTTCGGGTTCATGAGC
This sequence comes from Thermoplasmatota archaeon, assembly GCA_022848825.1. Lineage (GTDB taxonomy): Archaea > Thermoplasmatota > Thermoplasmata > RBG-16-68-12 > JAGMCJ01 > JAGMCJ01. Next base: position 2,447 of record JAJISH010000132.1, on the reverse strand, counting down.
ACCGAGACCGGGCGCCGCTTCTCCTCCCCCTTCTCGTCCGCGCCCTCGCCAACGATCTGCTTCAGGGCCTCTCCCATTCTCTTCGGCATCCCTCTCCCTACTCAAGCTCGTATTCCTGCAGGATCAGGTGGATCAGGCCTTCCGGGTCGACGTCCCATGAGTCCTCCTTGAGGAGCATGTCCACCGTGCGATATATGTTCGTGAGGGCCTTCCCCGTGAGCCTGGCGGTCTTCTCCTGGGGGATCTTGCTGAGCATCTCCTCTATGATTCCTTTCGCCCGCTCGGCGTCCTCGGCCCTCTTGGTAGTGTCCTCGACCGGCATGATGTAGAGCCCAACGCCCTTCATTATCCCGTACGGGTGCCAGGCCCGGCTGTGCTTGCTGCTCCTGCACTTCACGATCTTCAGGTCCCTCTTCTCCGGGGACTCGTGGCTCCTGTACCTGAGGTGTATGACGTTGTCGGCAAGATACATAGGTATTATTATCTCCGGGCCGGAGAGGTCGCCCATCACTCCGTGCTCCTCGATCGTGCAGAGAACGGTCCCGATCTTCCTCGTCTCCCTCAGCAGGAAAGAAACGAGCTCCCTCTGGCCGTACTTGTCCTCCACCGACCAGAGGACCGGCGTCAGCGGGTCAATGACTATCCTTGCCCTGTGACCGGCCCAATCATCCACGAACTCCGCCAGTTCCTTCTGGATGAATTTCGAGAACTGCTTCCCGCCGGCGTCAACGAAGACCATCTGGTCGTTGTCGATGTACTCCTCGATGTCCTCCCAGCCCATGAGCTTGGACTCCTTGACGATCTGGGCGGGGGCCTCGTCCAATGTGATGAAGATGGCGTCCTCCCCCGACTCGAGCCCTCTCCTCAGGAACTGCGAGGCCAGCGTCGTCTTGCCTGCACCGGACGAGCCGATGACGACCGTCGTCGTGTTCTCGTTGACCCCTCCATCCATGAGGGGATTCAGCCCGTAGACCCCGCTCCTGATCTTTCTCATCCGGCGAAATCATCATTGTTCCTCGATAAAAAGCTTTCTCGCCCATTTCGCCACCGTGGGAACGGCTCGGACCACATATACCAAGTCGCATACCAGTGTCTCGTTAGGTATATATATCGCGGAGATATATTGTGGAAGTAGAATGCTTCGAGAGAAGCGCCTTGATCGTAGGAGGAATTGACCAGGGGGAAGGAAAATAGGGGGGCGTTGAGGCTGACGTTTCTAGTGCAGTCTCCACCTCAGAGAGATGACTCTGTGAGGTGCAGGTGCATCCCTTTTCTCTTCGCGTCGCTGACGCGGAGAGGGCCTTACCGGTGATCTTCCGAAGAGCAAGGAGGGGAAACAAAAATGGAAGAAAGGAAGAAACTGTTTGTGCCGCTATTCATCACGTTCTTGATGGTAGTGGGCGCGTTCGCGGTCATGGTTCCCGCACCTGGAGCGCCGGCCGCAGTGGGTGATCGAGACCCGATAGACACCAGAGCATTCAACGGTGAAGCGATATCGGCTCTCGATGTGTTTGCGAATGAGCAGGAAGCCCTGCAACCCGAAACGATGAACGTGGAGAACGTCAATCCTGCGGCTGAACAGATCAGCGACGAGGAGGCTCCGCTCGGATCCGAGGTCAGTGACCACATAGTGGTTACGTCCGAGGTCTCTGAGGGAACGAGGAGTCCCGGCGTCGATGCTGGAGGACCGTACGGAGGACCTGATGTTTATGAGGGTACGATGATTACATTCACCGCAACGGTGGACGATCCGTCTCTTATATTCTTCCGATGGGACTTCGACAACGACGGCGTGGCGGATACCCCGTGGAGACTGTCTCTGACGATGTCGGATTCCATCGACCAGTACTACGATGATGATTACTTCGGTGACATCACCGTTGAAGCTTGGGATGGCGTCTCGACGACGACGATAGTCCACACTGGCGATGTCTTTGATGGGTTCAGCACCGTAAACTGGATCATCTACCCCGCAACGATTGGATGGCAGTTCAGACCCAAGGCAGCACTGACCATAACACAGCTTGGGTTCTATGGATATGCGTACTTCCTCTCGACAAGAACGATGATGCTGTGGGACGTCCTAAGCCAGTCGGTGATGCGATCCTGTACTCCGGGCTATTCATCCTACGCGTGGAACTGGTGCTCAATCGCACCTGTTACTCTGACACCGAACGATGAGTACGTGCTATCGATCTACAAGGGAGTTAACTACTCTCCGTACCTCGCAGGAACAAACTGGGGCAACGTCGAGACGGACACCGACTACCTCATAATCGATGAGGCGAGATACAGGTGGGCGCCATTCGGATATCCCAACCTGAGTCCTGGCCAGGCCTACCTGCCCATGCTCGACTTGCAGTTCCAGTGGCTCGAGATAATCCCACTGACGGAGTCCGACACAGCGTTCTGTGAGGTCAGCAACATCGCTCCGACGGTCTTCAACG